>JBBQXO010000009.1:0-64597 GCA_038209595.1 Chitinophagales bacterium | reverse complement strand
TCAAGCACCCCGGTAATCACCTCAATACCTGATTGCTGCAAAATAGCGATGCCTTTACCATTTACCGCTGCAAATGGATCCTGCATACCTATCACCACACGCCTGATTCCTTCTGCTACAATCCGATTGGCACAAGGGGGTGTTTTGCCAAAATGAGCACAGGGCTCCAGTGAAACATAAAGGGTAGACTCTGTAATAAATTGTCGATCGGAATTCCTAACCGAATCAAAGCAATTTACCTCAGCATGCGGGCCGCCATATTGTTGATGACAGCCCTCGCCAATAATACGATCTTGAAATACCAACACCGAACCAACCAATGGATTGGGTGCTGCATAGCCCGAACCTAAGCGGGCAAGTTGCAAACAGCGGTGCATGTATTTTATGTCGTCCATTACAGAAAAACGACAAAGGTAAGGCTAAGCACGAAGCCATACTTTTGCAGTATGACTTTTGGTGATTTCAGTAAAATATTTACAAGAAAGCTAGCCGGACTGTATGTTCCCAACGAAACGCAGGCCATGCTGCAACTGTTGGGAGAAAAATTATTGCAATTATCTTATGCTCAGGTAAGTACCGCCGGAAAAATGACACTTTCGGAAGGTCAACAACAGCAGGCAGAAAAATGGATGGAAGAAATGCTGACCGGCAAACCCTTGCAATATGTGCTGGGAGAAGCCTGGTTTTTAGACCGGGTATTTTTGGTAAACAGCTCAGTCCTTATTCCACGAAATGAAACCGAGGAACTAGTACTAAAAGCGATTGATTTTTTAAAAAACGCAGGCGAAACAAATCAAAGAAAACAAGTGCTTGATGTGGGTACCGGAAGCGGATGCATTGCCATCAGCCTTTCGCTTACCAGTAAAAATGCCGAAGTAACGGCGATAGACCTGAGTGAGCATGCATTGGTTATAGCCAGTGAAAATAACCACAGATTAAGGGGACAAGTAAGCTTTAAAAAAATTGATTTCCTCGATGTTGGGGCAAGATCAGCCCTGGGACAATTCAATCTTATTGTTTCTAACCCACCTTATATTCCTGCATCAGAATCGGTCAATCTAGCTCCCCATGTTCGGGATTGGGAACCCGGTATGGCTTTATTTGTTCCTGAAAATCAGGCTTTACTTTTTTATGAAAACCTCGCTGTTTTTGGAAACACTCACCTCCAAAAAAAAGGATGCATGCTTATGGAATGCCATCAGGATTTTGCAGAAGAAGTAAAAAATTTATTTATTGGCTATGGTTTTCATGCAAAATTGCATAAGGATATGCATGGCAATAACCGGATGATAGAAGTGTCAAGATGATCTTTTAATAAGCCATACAATTGCTTTTGAAAAGGGGCATTTGTAAAGTCCGGGCAATGAGGTGTTTACAATATGTTTTTATTTCTAGCCGTTCTTTTCATACATTTCCATATTCATTGTATGAACTATCGTCTTTCCCATTTTTCAACTGTCAACAATTTATTTTCAAACCCATTTAAGTTATGTTTAAAATTATTTTACTCACCTCAATAGGCTGTTTAGGAGCCACTCTTAATTTTGCCCAAACCAAAAACACTCCGGAGTTTGATAGCCTTTTGAATAAAATTTGTAATTGTATTACAAAGGAAAAAGACAGCAATACATCCTCAGCCGATAATGAAAAAATAATGACGGATTGTTTAACGCGTGTCATAACCGAAGATCCGTTAGATGCCATTTTAGCCCTGGATATTAAGGATTTTGATAACGATGAGGAATCAACAAAAGCAGGCCAGAAAATCGTACTTGCACTGGCTAAAACTTGTCCGGCTTTAAAAAACATAGTCAACCAGGAATTTTTAACCGAGTTTGAATCGTCCCGCGTAAAAAAAGGAGGAAACGGGAAAATAAAAGGATTCACACAAGATGCTTTTCAATATGTGCTGTTGGAAGAATCTAATGGAAAGCTAGAAAAATATACTTTATTGTACTCTTTTCCCGGAGCTGAAAATCTACTTTCTCCTACCGGAAATTTTTTAGAAAAACAAGTAAGCTTCTATTTCAATGAGATGAATCTGTACAATATAAAAACGCGGAGTTTTGAAAAGCACCGTGTTATCATCTCTATGAAACTTCCTTAACCCTGATAGTTTAGTCCAAACCCTTCCCGGTAATTCTTGGTAACAAACTGATTGGCTTCTTCAAAATTGGTTACCTGCAGGTTGGGTGCATCCCAAAGTAATTTAATTCCGCGCCCCGGATAATTGAACCGCCCATCGCTGCGGGGTTTCCGAATATCATAACTGCGGATGGCAAGGTTGCCCATCAATACCGCTTCCGTAAGCGGTCCACTGATGCTGAAAGGAGCACTTAAAAGCCCCGCTTCTTTGCTACCATAACCTCCTATACAAGCATCCACCCACTGCGTATAATGCCCAGCCTCTTCACCGGGCACCCTATAAAGCGTTTTAGGAACCGATAAGTTTTCCATCATGGTTTTTGGGAGCAACCTCGGTTTAGCACCATATACATCTCCCATCATTTTGCCTTTCGATCCCACCAGAATGATGCCATTACCACCATCTCCCATCAGGTCATTGGGCCCAAGTTCTTCCGGTCTTTCTGGTTGAATGCCCCCATCCATCCAAATCATTTTTACATCAGGTTTTCCCCCATCCCGCTTAAAGTTTAATACCACATGCGAAGAAGGCGGACAGCTTTCTGGGAAATAACCCCGCTTGAACTCATCTACATAAACAGACCCTGTACTGCAGGATGCTTCGTTGGGATAAGTAAGCCCCAGCACTTTATAGGGGGCTTCCATCAGGTGACAACCCATATCACCAAGCGCTCCTGTACCAAAATCCCACCATCCACGCCAGTTAAAAGGAACGAGTTTGTTCACATAATCACGTTGAGCAGCGGGTCCCAGCCAAAGATCCCATTTTAGGGTATCCGGCACTTGTGCCGTTTCTGTTGACCAGGGAATACCCTGAGGCCATACAGGCCGGTCGGTCCACACATATACCGTGTGCACCTCACCAATCAATCCCGCATTATACCATTCCTGCATCAGCCTAACGCCTTCACCACTTGCCCCTTGATTACCCATTTGGGTAACTACTTTATTCTTTTCAGCAGCCTCAGTCAACATCCGGGCTTCCTGTATAGTATGCGTTAGTGGCTTTTGCACATAAACATGCTTTCCTGCCTGTATAGCTGCCAATGCCTGAATGGCATGCACATGATCGGGCCCGCTTACCGAAACTGCATCAAAATTTTTGGCTTCCTTAACCATCATTTCACGGTAATCGTGGTAAAATTTAGCTTTGGGAAAACGACCCCTTGTCTTTTCAGCACGTTTTTCATCTACATCACACAAAAAAGCTATTTCGGCCTTACCTCCCTGATAAAAGTTCCAAAGATCGCTTTCGCCTTTGCCACCGACTCCAATACCGGCAATCAATAATTTATCACTCGGTGCGGTAAAACCCTTTCCACCCAAAACATGTCTCGGCAAAATATACAACCCTGCGGCTAGGGCAGCACTATTTTTAAGGAAATTCCTTCTGCTTTTAAGCGATTTGGTCTCTTTTGGCATAGCATCAAAATTTGGCAGGAAATTACAGGGAACTGACCAATTTTTCTCTTTTATTTTTTATGAATTACGATTCGATCATGAAAAATGTTTCACGAAGGACTGTTACTTTTATAACAAACCTTACAGGGCGTTATTATAAACCAGTCAGATAAGGCCTGCAAATTTTTTACCCCAAGAAAAAAGGCGATATGCATTACGCCTCAATTGTAAATGAGGAGTTAGTGAAATAATTATAAGGCATCATCAAAGATTTTTAGAAATATCCATCACTTCAAACAGAAACCCCGTATGGAAGATCTTTTAAAAGACCATCCATACGGGGCTTACACTAAATCCAATGTAAAGGACTCTTTTCAATTAATTTACTTTCCTCACTTTCCCGCTCCCTGCCGTTCTGCTGATAACTTCACCATTGCCCTTATAATATACATTACCACTTCCGGCTATTGATGCTTCCAGTTTTCCCTTTGCAGTTGTTTGTACATTGCCACTTCCACTGATGCTTGCAGAAGTTTTATTGGCTTTAAGTTCGTATCCTTTAAAACTGCCGCTTCCTGAAATAGCAACATCCAACGCATCGGTTTTACCTTCCAATTCAATATTACCGCTTCCAGAAATATTGGCGAGGGTTTCACTTGCATTTATCGAAGCAACTATTTTACCGCTTCCACTAATGGAAACCTCAAATTTACCCGACGACTTCATAACCCCTTCCGTGAGGATAGAACCACTCCCTGAAAGTCTTGCTTTATCCAAAACCGGGTTGGTGATATAAACAGTAGCTGACTTAGAATAAGAAAGATTCCATATTTTTTTATTGCTTATAATTAGTTGTCCGTCCTTTACAGTGGTTTCGATATATTCCTGAAGGTTATCGTCCGTTTCCACTACAACTGATTGTTCCATTCCAGACTTGATAATAACATTCATGCTGCCTCCTACTGAAACTCCCGTAAAGTCCCCGACAGTTCTGGATTCTTTGGTAATATTTCCGGAACCTTTTATCCGGCTATTCTGAGCATACAGGTTAATACTGGTAAGCCCCATACAAAGCAGGGATAGAAGTAAAAGCTTTTTCATAAGTGTGTGATTTTTTATACCATACGGACCGATCCAGAATATGTTACAATCCTTTTGCCTGTTTTGGATGAGTGGTTCTTATATCGGATAAAAGGAGTTTCCAAAAAAACAAAAAGAAATCAATCTATTATGGTTGATTGTTCATTAGCTTCTGGTGAGTTCCTGATTAATCCCAATGCAAAACGTTATTTTTGTATTCATCATTCATCAAAACAGTTCTGAAACTGTAATGCTTTTTATATGACTAAACTTTCCGTAAATATCAATAAAATTGCTACGCTTCGCAATAGCCGTGGCGGGGAAAATCCCAATGTGATACAAGTAGCCAAAGATGTGCAGGCATTTGGTGCAGAAGGCGTAACGGTGCACCCCCGGCCCGATGAAAGACATGTCCGATATGCAGATGTGCGGGGCATAAAACCCATCATCACCACAGAGTTTAATATCGAGGGCAATTGCCGGGAGCAAAAATTTATTGACCTTGTACTGGAAACCAAACCACATCAGGTAACCCTTGTACCTGATGTAGAAGGGCAACTGACGAGTGACCATGGCTGGAATACAGTGATGCATCAACAATATTTAAAGGAAATGATTTCGTTGTTTAAAAAAGAGGGGATCCGGGTATCGATATTTGTGGATCCTGATCTGGAAATGATTGAAGCGGCCGCAACTACAGGCACGGATCGGATTGAACTCTATACCGAGCAATATGCCCGCCTTTATGCATCAGGCAATCGGGTAGAGGCCATAGAACCTTATCGTTTAGCTGCCGAAAAAGCAAAAGCACTTGGAATGGGTATCAATGCAGGGCATGATCTCGATCGTATTAACCTGGCCTGGTTCAGCAAGCATATTCCTTTTCTTGACGAAGTTTCCATTGGGCATGCCCTGATTTGTGATGCGATTTACCTTGGTTTGGAAAATACCATTCAAATCTATAAAAGACAACTGCACCAATCAAATACCCACGGCTAAATAAATTTGTACAATTACCCGAAGGCCGTTACTTTTGCCGTCCGCTGGCGGAAACCTAGCGTAGTTTAAAGGTTCTTTTATTAATGGGGAATTAGCTCAGCTGGCTAGAGCGCTTGCATGGCATGCAAGAGGTCACCGGTTCGACTCCGGTATTCTCCACCATAAGCTACCTCATTATTTGAGGTAGCTTTTTTATGCCCTTCTATTAAAAAAAGGAACACACATATTCTATAGGTACAAATAAAAAGAGCAGCCGGTTGGTTGCTCTTTTTATTTGTTATTTTAAGTGAGGAAAATCAATCTCCCCAAATTTCTTCTTCTCCATTTATCCAACGCTTCACAGCCTCGGTGGTAACACTCTTCGGACGTTCAAGCGGGAAGCCCAAAGCCCTTGACCAGCAAAGGTTGGCCAATACACCCAAAGAACGGCTTACGGCAAAAAGCACGGTGTAAAATTCGTACTCCTTCATACCAAAATTTACCAGCAGGGCACCACTGTGCGCATCTACGTTTGGCCATGGATTTTTTACTTTACCAAGGCTTTCAAGGATGGGAGGAACTACTTCATAAATTTTCCATACTGTACGGCAAAGTTTGTCTTCCCGCATATAGGTCTTACCAAAATCCATTTGCGCTATATACCGGGGATCTGTTTGGCGCAGTACGGCATGCCCATATCCTGGCACCACTTTACCATCAGAAAGGGTTTGCCTGACATAAGCCTCAATCTGATCGTGGGTTGGCAAATCGGTACCCAATTTAGCCTGCATTTCAAATATCCATTTGATCACCTCTTGATTGGCAAGACCGTGCAGTGGACCCGCAAGACCGTTCATGCCCGCAGCATAAGCAAGGTAAGGATCGGAAAGTGCAGAACCAACAAGATGCGTGGTATGCGCACTTACATTTCCGCCTTCGTGGTCGGCATGAATGGTCATGTACAAACGCATCAGTTTCTTGAAATTCGGATCACTGAAACCGAGCATATGTGCCAGATTACCTGCCCAATCGAGCAATCCATCTGGTGTTATATCATCGCTGTTGTGGTATTTTTTACGATAAATGTAAGCTGCTACCCTTGGCAAACGGGCAATAAGTGTCATCGCATCATCAAAAGTGGCATCCCAATAGTCCTTTTTTGCCATGCCCTGTGCGTATCTTTTAGCAAAAACGCTTTCTGTTTGCAAAGCCATTACTCCGGTTACATACATCGTCATAGGATGGGCTGAATCGGGCAGGGCATCAATGGTTTTAAACACATGGTTGGGCACATGACTGCGTCGCTGCCAGGTATTTTGTATATGCAAAGCATCATCAAGAGTTGGCATTTCGCCAATCAGCATCAGGTAAAACAAACCTTCCGGCATGGGTTCTGTACCGCCATCTACTTTTGGCAACTGTACCCGCAGTTCGGGAATAGAATACCCCCGGAACCGGATACCTTCCTGCGGATCAAGCAAAGAGGTTTCACTTACCAAACCGGTCATACCACGCATACCCTGATAAATTTGCGATAAATTAACCTCGCCTATTTTTTTGTCTCCATGTTCGCGGAGAATATTTTTGACTTCGGCAGCAGCTATATCCGCTTTGGCTTTAAACTTGTCTTTAAGAACACCCATGTAGGTAAAATTTTATATAATAAATATGCAATAGTCTTGTCGCGGTGAAGTTAATTGAAACAGCCAAAGGAATCATCCATAAGTTGACTGAATACTAAGCCTTAAGAAAACTTTCAGAAATATTTGAATGATTTGTACAAAAAAGTAGTCATTTCGGAATCTCTGCATTTTTATTCGCAACATGCATTGCTGCAATGAAGCCTGAAGTCCAGGCATGCTGAAAATTAAACCCTCCTGTAATGCCATCCACATCCATAATTTCCCCAGCGAAAAACAAGCCGCTATGCAAGCGGGATTCCATAGTAGATGGATTTATTTCGTCCAAAGCAATACCTCCGGCAGTCACAAACTCCTCTTTAAAGGTGGTTTTGCCCTTTGCTTCGAGCGAATAGCTGCAAATATTCTTTATTAATTTATTTTGCAGTGGAGCCGGCAACGTAGCCCACCTTTCTTCCAGAGAAATACCTGTTTCCGAGAGTAAAAAAGCCCAAAGTCTTGCAGGCATTTCCACCCAATCGCTATTGATTACCTTTTGAGTACCCTTTTTCTGACGGTAATTGAGTATAAGTTCCCGCAAAGAGTTTTCCTGGTATGCAGGCATCCAATTTACTATTAGCTGAAAATGATAATGCTCTGCTGCAAGGAAGCGTGCCGCAAAAGCAGAGGTTCTTAATACAGCCGGACCGCTCAACCCCCAGTGTGTAATCAGCAAAGGACCTTCAGATTCAAAACGGGTGCCTGCAATTTTTACGCTTGCCGGAGTAGCAACACCCATAAGTTGGGTAATGGCGTGCCCCGGTATATTGAAGGTAAATAGGGAAGGAACCGGCTCCACCACCGTATGCCTTGTGTGGTTTGTTAACCAGTCGAACTGCCCCGATTTGGGAAATCCACCACCTGCTACACAAACAAAATCTGCCTGTTCTGTTTTTTGGCCCAATAACTGCAGGTTCCATCCATCTTCTTCCTGATGAATGGACAAAACACTTGCATGCAACCGAATTTCAACACCGAATTTTTCAGCTTCCTGAAAAAGGCAGTCGATAATGGTTTGGCTGGAATCGGTCGTGGGAAACATCCGTCCATCCGGCTCAGTCTTCAGGGTAACTCCCCTTTCCTTGAACCAGGTAACCGTATCAGCACTTGAAAATTGATGGAAAGCTTTTTTTAAAAATTTCTCTCCACGGGGGTATCTTTTGCTCAGGCTGCTGATTTCAAAAAGATGGTGGGTGGTATTACAGCGTCCTCCCCCGCTTATGCGTACCTTTTGTAACAGTTTTCCTGTTTTCTCCAGCAATATCACCTTCAATTCGCTATTTTGACGGGCAGCATTAATAGCACAAAAAAACCCTGCTGCTCCCCCACCAATCACCACCAATTTCTTTTGTTTCATTGCCATTGCGTATCAGATCAAATACCTAAAATTGCCTTTAGTCTTGGGTAGCCCGCACGGCTCACTGGTATTTTTTGACCATTTCTTAAAACAGCTACAAAACTATCCTTTTCATAAGGATCAATACGGGTTATCTCACTGATTTGAACAATGTAAGACCGATGGGTACGAACAAAGTCAGCCGCATCAAGGGTTTCTTCGAAAAAACCCATGGTTTTATTTTTCAGATAGGCACCTTGTGCGGTATGTATTTTTACAAAATCATCAGCCGCTTCGAGGAATTGAATTTCATGGACCGGAATAATTTTTATAATACTCCCTTGTTTTACCACCACCCTTTCTCGCTGCATCGGCTGCTGCAAAGCTTCATAATTCTTTACCGCTGACCGTTCGGCTTCGGATGATTTGCTTTGATGTAAACGCTTCCACTTTTCTATGGCCTGCCCAAAACGTAGTTCCGAAATAGGTTTGAGTAAATAATCAATGGCATTTGTTTCAAAAGCCTTGATGGCAAATTCGTCAAAAGCCGTGGTAAAAATCACCTCCGGTTTTTCATCCAGAAGTTCCAGCATTTCGAAACCATTAATTTTTGGCAACTGAATATCAAGAAAAATTAAGGCAGGCCGATGCCGCTGAATGGCTTTCAATCCTTCAAAACCATCACCGCATTGTGCCACAATCTGGAATTCTGAAAATGGTTCTAAATACTCCGCTACCACCCCACGGGCAAGTGGCTCATCATCAATTATAACGACCGGTATCATGTTGGTTGAGGTATCAGTAATTTGGTTATAAAAATATTTTCTTCTCTGCTCGTTTGTAAAAGATCCTTCCTGTTAAAAACAAGATCCAGCCTGCGTTTCACAGAATTGAGTCCATAGCCGGTTCCTTTTTTCCGAATACCGGTTTCTGCATCGTAAGGATTAGCAACCCGTATCCAAAGAATATGCTTTTCAACCCCAGCCTCTATTCGAATGGTCACCTCGTCGAGGGTATCGTACAATCCAAATTTTATGGCATTTTCCAGTACTGGTTGTAAAAGCAAGGCAGGTATTTGTAAAGATAAAACTTCGTCAGGGATAAGCAATTCCGTATTTAACCGGTGTCCAAATCGTACCTTTTCAATCTCAAGATAAAGATTCAATATTTCAAGTTCCTGCTGCAGGGTAAACCATTGCTTTTCGTCCCCCCGTATGGTACTGCGTAAAAAATCAGACAATTGCTGCACCATTATACGAGCCTTTTTTGGATCTTGCCCAATGAGTGCTTGAATGGAGTTGAGGCTATTGAAAAGAAAATGCGGTTTAAGTTGTTCCCGTATACGATAGAGTTCAGCATCGGTGGCCAGCTTTTGTGCTTCTGCATCGCGTTTATTGATGAGCGCCTGTTGCTGAATGCTATACCATAATACATGCATCAAAAGAAAAGTGACAATCAACAGCAAACCAAAAGTGGCTCTTACGGCAAGCGAGGCAATGTAAAAATCCTGATAATCCGGATTGCCATACATTAAAAAGAACAGCACAAAGGAAGAAATCATCAGCCACAAAAAACCTATAAAAACCGCCAGCGCCGATAAGTAGATATATCGATTTTGCTCAGGCAGGTAAAAACGAAGAGTATTCGCTATCAAAAAGAAACCTCCTATCAAAACTGAATTTCCCACCAAACTGTCCTTACCGGCAATGGTCCAGCTAAACCCAAAAAGGGTAATCAGCCACGCCTGAAGAAAAATCCATCCGGTAATAATAACCACAAAGGCCAGCCGGAATTTGGTATTTGAAAACAGTGAAGTGTACAATTTGTCTGAATGCTTTGGAGAATAAAGGCAATTCGTTAATAGGTCTTAATTTCCAACCCACCCAACAGGCAGGTACCTGTAAGAATCAACCTTTTACTACGGTCAATCAGGTCGGGTTGAATCCGGCGCTTGTCTTCCACCCCCCCGAAAATAGCAACCATTTCACTTTGAACATCCCAGTTGGATGGAACCAGTAATTTGGTACCCCCCAGAATATTGGTGGCATCTATTTTAACCACACCCCTTATGTCAGCATGGGTTAAATCCACTTCGGCGCCCCCAAATATGGAGGTAATTTCGCCCCCAAGGAAGTTTTTAGAAACAACGGTTCTTTTTACCCCGCCAAAAACAGCAGTCAACGAAATCATATCATTGGTGATGCGATCCCCACCGCTCATTGGTTCTGATTTAGCTGATGATGAGGCACCTGATTCTCCTGAATCAGTTTCATCCATTCTTTTAAATCCGGTAATACCACCGGTATCTATCGAGTCATTGAATCCATTATTTTTACCAATAGCATTCACCTTCAAGCCTTTAAATAAAATAACTGCACCAACGACTATGATGGCAGTAGGCCATGCTATCCGACCAAAAGAAAAACCAGGGAAAATATCCCCTATCAGAAAGACCGAGCCAATAACGATCGGAATTATCCAGTTGATCTCTTTGAATCCACTGCGGAATCCGATAAATAAACCCAATGCTATCAAAAATACTTTCCAGCTCAATAAATAATAAGGAATCGGAGCACCAATTTTACTGAGCAAAACACCAAGGCCTATTATAAGGATAAAGGCACCGGTATAAATCTGAGAATTTTTATTTCTACGCATATCAAAATGGTTTGATTTGTTTTTCAATTCGAGAGTGTGTTGATTTTCCATTGTGTTCTGTTTTGTGTGATTCATTAGAGCAAAAATACCGGCATTAACCCCTGAATCCAACCCTGAATCGCTCTGTTGAAGCAACAAATCGGTAAATGGCGGTTTCAGTGGGGTGAATGGTAAACTTTTACTTTACAATAATAAATAAACAGCCCGGATGCTCATAACTAAAAGTAACCCTGTAACCCCCCAACCACTTATCAGCAACCATTTTGGATGTACATAATCTTTGGGCAACTTGCCAAAGCGAATAGACAGTAAAATGATCCCAAGCGATAGGGGAAGCACCAACCCATTTACCGTTCCGGCACTTATCAGCAATTGGGTAGGATTGCCTATTTTGTAAAAAATGAGTGTGGAAGCAAGAATAAAAAGAATGATTGCCGCACGTTGATATTTTTGAATAAATGGATGGAGACAGGCGATAAAGCTTACTGAGGTATAGGCTGCCGCTACCACCGAGGTAATGGCTGCCGACCATAAAATAACGCCAAAAATCCGAAGTCCTGCCTCCCCTGCTGCAGATTTAAAAATAGCGGCGGCAGGATTTTCTTTAGGTAATACAATCCCCTTTGCCACCACGCCCGCCACTGCGGCAAATAATAAAATACGCATAAAGCCCGCCAGCAAAATACCGGTTACCGCACCCTGATTTACCTCTTTCAGATTTTGGGTACCCGAAAATCCCGCATCCAGCATACGATGCGCTCCGGCAAAAGATATATATCCCCCTACCGTACCGCCCACTAATGTTACCAGCGCCACCACATCCCATCGCTCAGGCAAAAAGGTGTGTTTTATCATATCCCCAACAGGCGGATGTGCCGTAAAGGCAACAAATAACATCAACCCAATCATGACAAAACCAAGGAGCCGGGTGAACATATCCATGGCTTTCCCAAATTCGCGGATCAAAAAAAGCAGAATCGCTAACCCACCGCTCAACAAGGCTCCGGTACCAAAAGACATGCCTGTAAGCGAGTTAAGTGCCAGTCCACAGCCCCCAATATTACCTATATTAAAAAAGAGACCACCCACACTTACCATAGCGGCTAATAAAATACCCAAACCAGGAAGTAACCGGTTGGCCAAAACAGGAGCTTTAAAACCCGAAACCGCAATCACCCGCCATATATTTAATTGTACCACTATATCCAGAATAATGGAAACAAGAATGATAAACCCAAAACTCGTGAATAACTGACTGGTGAAAACGGTGGTTTGGGTGATAAATCCGGGACCAATGGCAGCAGTTGCCATTAAAAAAGCAGCCCCGGTAAATCTCCCGGTTTTTTTAAACAGATTGAATGCGGACGCCAATGGCAGTAATTGATTGATGAATTTTTCGGGCAAAAGATAAGGCATGTGCCCCATCTCCATGCAAACAAATTGTTTCGGCTACCACCGGAATCCATTGCCCCGAAAGCGTTTGTACCTTTTGGTTTTCTATGAAGTTGATTACTTGCACAACAGATTTTTCGGAATCCTCAATCAGGGCGCCGGGTATATTTCTAGGTGTCAGGCAGCCTTCATCTGTATAGGCACGATCGGCAAAAAATTCAGAAGCAGTTCTTAAACCCCGTTTTTGGGCTTCTGAAATGGAGCAGCTGCCACTCAGGCCAAACAAAATCAATTGAGGGTTAAAGGAAAATAATGCCTCTGCAATGGCTGCTGCTAAATGAGGATTGCGGGCACTTTGATTGTATAAGGCACCATGTGGCTTCATATGATACATGATGGCCCCCACGGCTTTACAATCCTCTTGCATCAGCATAAGCTGCTCCCCTATCAGATCCATAATTTGTGCCGGAGAAAGTTCCTGCTCCTTTCTGCCAAAATTTATCCGGTCCGGATACCCCGGATGCGCTCCGATGGACACATTATATTGTAAACACAACCCAATTGTTTGCTGCATGATTTGCCGGCTGCCGGCATGAAAACCACAGCAAATATTGGCAGAGCTGATATAAGACATTAGCGCCTCATCGTTGGGCAAACCTTCTCCTACATCTGCATTTAGATCAATAGAAGGTAACTTCTCTCGCTTTTTCATAACCTGCCTCTTTTCAGCTTCTTTACTCCAATTTAAGGGTACTTATAAATATCCTCCCGCAAGTCTTGCCAATTTTTATAACGACATATCAACGGTTCTTTTAGCTGTCTTTAAGAGTAGCCTGAAATTTGAAACCGCATTCCCACCTCTGTTTGCTGCAACCATTGCTGCTGGCTTTCCATCAATTGAACCGCTTTATCCATTTCTATAAAAGAAAACCAAAGTGAATCTCCCGTGCCCAATTGTGCCAGCCTCGAAAGGTCTACAGCAGCAATCTGCAAAACACGAGGATAGCCACCAGTTGTTTGGGCATCGGCCGTTAATACGAGAGGTTGCCCATTAGGTAGTCGCTGAAGGGTCCCAGGCAAAACACCCGAGGATTTCATTTCCTTATTACAAACCATTTCCAAAGGCGCTCCGGCAAGCCGGTATCCCATCCGGTCGTTTGATGGGGTGATGGTATAAGCGGTTTCCATAATCTGCTTTTGGGTTTCTGCGGAAAGCCAATCCCACTCAGGACCAGGGAACACATGAAAGGGAGCTGCCCGATACCACATGTAAGGTGCCACAAAAAAAGGGGAAACTTTTACCTGTTCAATAAGTAATGTATTTTTAAATTTTAAAGGTACCTTATCATGCTTTTTAAGCGCCCTGCCCTGCCAACCACCCAAACCACTTTTGAGTAATGTACTGACGCTGTTTAAAACAGGAGGTAAATCCCAGCCACCTTCAATAGCAAGGTAACAGCGCTGACCATTGATTTTTTTTCGAAATACAATTTCACTTCCTGCCGGTAAATTGATCCGTCTGTTGAGCGGCAAGGCAACACCATCAATGGCAGCATCAAAATCGGCTCCTGAAAGTGCAATAGAAACTGGCGCTTGAAAACTGAGCTGTGCCGCTGGAAAATGCATTTCCAGTACCGCCTCTTCCCGGTCATTACCAGCCAGTATATTAGCCAAAGCCGCAGACAGTGAGTCCATCCATCCACCTTGCCCCACGCCTAATTCCGCCAATCCTATTCTGCCTGCATCCTGAAAGCTGTCTAAAAGACCTGCTCTTTGAATTTTCATAAACATAGGGCATCATTTTAATTTAAAATACGTTTCCAGATTTATAGCTTCAAACCGAACCCTTTGCCCCGGCAATAATAGCGCTGGATTTTTACGGGTAACATCAAACATACACATGGGTGTATACCCAACTATTTGCCAGCCTCCGGGGCTATCAACTGGATAAATTCCGGTTTGTTGGCCCGCAATTCCTACAGCGCCGGCCTTTGTTGCCACAGGCTCTTTCTTTCGGGGCATCGCTATGACCTCCGGTATAAAACCGAGGTAAGGAAAACCTGGTAAGAAACCCAGCATGTAAACCCGGTAATCCATCAATACATGATGATTGATGATAGTCTCCTTTTCGATTTGCAGGTACCCTGACATCTTATTCAAGTCGTTTCCTAATTGTTCATCGTAGCAGATGGGAATCAGTTTTTCTTCGCCAGGCTCCCTTTCCGGAATATCCTTCATGCTGATTAAAAGTTTTACAATTTCCTTTTCCAGATCTGGAATCCCTCCAGATTTGGCAACGGTAAGAAGTAAACTACAATAGGCTGGAATCCGGTTGGTGAGGATATTTTTAAAAGTATCCTTGCAATGCGCTTCCACTATTAAAATGCAGGAATGAGAAGTCTCGACAGTTAAATCTTCCAGTTCAAGCAAAATACTGACCTCATTGTAACGATGCATTCTAAAACGAATCATAAATTAAAGATAAGGGGAAAGGAGACTTGCAGAATAGGAATGCATATAACTGCATAAGAACTATTAATAAAGAGCAGTTTATTGCAGGTTCATTAACTTTTCGCGGTTGTTATTAACCTTTTTATTGGTCTCTCTCGCTTTGTATTTATCTTGCTTTATAAAATACCTTAAATAGCTATATTTGCGGACATCTTGGTTATGAAAAAATCCGAAAACACAAAACTTACCGGTTGGCATTGGGATCACACTTACGTGAATCTCCCTGAAAAATTGTTCTCCAAAGTAAAGCCAACCCCCGTATCCAAACCATCCCCCGTGCTGGTTAATTACCCGTTAGCTGAGGAAATGGGTCTCGATTTAAAAGAAGAAACCCTGGAAGAATTGGGTGGAATCTTTTCGGGCAACAGGATACCTGAAGGAGCAAACCCTATAGCCACCGCATATATTGGTCACCAATTTGGATATGCCAATATGCTTGGCGACGGACGTGCAATCCTGCTTGGGGAGCATATAACAAATAGTGGAATAAGGTTGGATGTTCAGTTAAAAGGATCTGGAGTTACCCCCTATTCCAGAAGAGGAGATGGTCGTGCCACGCTTTCCTCCATGCTACGCGAATACCTGATCAGCGAAGCGATGAATGGACTGGGAATCCCGACAACAAGAAGCCTTGCGGTAATCGCTACCGGCGATCCTGTATATAGAGAAAAACCAATGGATGGAGCTATTCTTACCCGCATTGCAGCAAGTCATATCCGGGTAGGGACTTTTGAATACGCAAGCAGGCACTTATCAAAAACTGACTTTCAAATCTTTTTGGATTATGTGATTGAAAGGCATTTTCCGGAATTAGAAGGCTCTCCCAATAAAGGTATTGCACTATTGGCAGCCGTTATGGAACAACAGGCTGATCTTATTAGCGAGTGGATGCGTGTTGGGTTTATACATGGGGTAATGAATACGGACAATATGAGTATTTGTGGCGAAACGATTGACTATGGCCCCTGTGCCTTTATGAACCGATATGATTCCAAAACAGTTTTTAGTTCCATTGATACCTCAGGCAGGTATGCCTATTCCAATCAACCCCCTATTGCACAATGGAACCTTGCCGTTTTTGCAAGTACCTTACTACCATTAATTTCAGAGACCGAAGAGGAAGCCGTTGAACTAGCCAAAGCTACCATACAGCAATTTCCCGATATGTATGCTACAGCCCGGAAAAAGGTGATAAGACAAAAACTTGGCTTTTTAGAAAGTCATCCGGAAGATCCTGCCATTTATGATCAGCTTTTATTTTTAATGTATCAAAACGAAGCAGATTATACCAATACCTTTTATGCCCTTTCATACGGGAAATTTCCAGATGAGCCCATATTTCAGGAGGATGCTTTTAAACTTTGGTTTAACCGCTGGCAGGCAAGACTTATGCAAAATCAGAAACCGCTCACCGAGGCCTATGATCTCATGCAAAAAGCCAACCCTGTATTCATACCAAGAAATCATAGGGTGGAGGCAGCATTACAAGCGGTAACGCTGGGCCAGGATTACGGACTTTTTAATGAGCTGCTTCAGGTGGTTCAAAATCCTTATACCTATAGCGAAAGCATGGAAAAATATATGCATCCACCGGCAAGCGATTTAGGTTACAAAACCTTTTGCGGAACCTGATCACGGAAAGCGCTCAGAATATTCTACATTGGTATTCTCAATGCATGCTACCTGCCCCCCTCCTTTCAAATGCTAATGAAATAAAAGTATTTAGATTAGTGCATCCTGAAAATAGAGGAAACCATACTTAATTGAATTAAAATAGGCCATCCGGTAAGAAATGATTTATTTTAGTTTATAACGAATTGAAATATGATTACAAAATTGAAATGGCTTCTAATATTTTGCTCTTTAAGTCTTATTGCTTTTTCTCAAAAAACTGACCAGTACAAATTATTGAAACCCGACCGGGTTTTCGATGGCGAACAAATGCATACCAATTGGATTGTGCTTTTAAAAAACAACCTGATTGAAGCAGTGGGAGATATGGCATTCAAACTTCCTGCAGGTACCCAAGTAATAGAAATGAAAGGTATGACGCTGCTGCCGGGATTCATTGAAGGGCATTCTCATTTGTTTTTGCACCCTTACAATGAAACGCCATGGAACGATCAGGTGTTAAAGGAAACAAGAGCTGAACGAATCCTGAGAGCCGGAAACCATGCCAAAGCTACCTTGATGGCAGGGTTTACCACCGTTAGGGATTTGGGCACCGAGGGCGCTATGTATGATGATGCAGGATTAAAAGAAGCGATTGAAAAAGGCATTATTCCTGGCCCCCGAATGATTATTGCTACCCGGGCCATTGTGGCAACGGGCAGCTATGGTCCAAAATTATCTCCTGATCATGAAAACAATCTTGGGGCAGCAACGGCGGATGGAATGGATGATCTGATACGGGAAATCAGAACGCAGATTGGCAAAGGAGCCGATTTGATAAAACTATATGCAGATTACCGATGGGGACAAAACAATACCACCCAACCCACTTTTACCCTTGCCGAACTACAAAAAGCGGTGGAGGTTACCGGCTTAAGTGGTCGTAAAGTGGTTACCCATTCTGTTACCCCCGAAGGTATGAAAATGGCAACATTGGCTGGCGTGTCTACTATTGAGCATGGCGATAATGGCACACCGGAAGTTTTTGAGCTAATGAAGGAAAAAGGAGTAGCCCTTTGCCCAACCCTTGCGGCAGGTGAATCTATATTGACTTACAATGGATGGCAAAAAGGGAAAGAGCCTGATCCGGTGCGCATTAGGGAGAAAAAGAAAAGCTTTGAGGCAGCACTCAAAGCAGGAGTAACCATTTGCATGGGTGGCGATGTAGGGGTTTATACCCATGGCAACAATGCCATAGAAATGGAATTGATGGTAGAATATGGCATGAAACCACTTGATGTATTGCGGTCTGCCACTTCCATAAACGCGGATGTTTTTGGGTATGCCGATAAAATAGGACGGATCAAAAAAGGGCTATTCGCCGATCTGGTCGCCGTTTCAGGAGATCCTTCCACAAATATTGGCCAGATAAGAATGGTCCAATATGTATTAAAAGACGGGGAAATAGTGAAAAAGCCCTGAGGTATAAAGCGCGTAACACTAAACCGTCTTTCGGGGACTTTTCCTGAACCCAGCCATAGCAAACTAAAAAAGCAAATCAGCCGGCAAAAAGCCTCAAAAAGTACTTATTTTGTTGCCCGTCTTCCATTTGTTTGGCCAATCCAATAAATCCACTTACTTTTGCCGCCCCAAATCAGGTAAGATGGCCTGATTCCACATTGAAAAATGTGGTCCATTGGTATCATTTTAAAAAACAAACAGGGATCATGAACAATTATGAACTTATGGTGATCTTTACCCCTGTACTTTCTGACGACGATTACACCACCATCCAGAAGAAGTATAAAGACTTCATCAAGGAAAACGGAGGTACTATTGAATCAGAAAATCCATGGGGATTGAAGTCACTGGCTTATCCAATCCAAAAGAAAACTACTGCCTTGTATTGGGTAGCGGAATTTAAAGCGGAATCCGATCTGAACGAAAAATTGAAAATTCAGTTTTTGCGTGACGACAGCGTAATGCGCCACATGGTGGTTAAACTCGACAAACACGCCGTTGAGTATACAACCCGTAAAAGAGTTGGTGTGAAATCTTCTGAACCAATAAACTCGGAGGCTTAAATCATGGCAAGACAAGAAATTAAATACCTGACCGCTCACAAAGTGGAAAAGCGCGCAAAGAAATATTGCCGTTTTAAGAAAATGGGCATCCGTTATGTAGATTACAAAGATGCTGAGTTTCTAAAGAAATTTTTGAACGAACAAGGTAAATTGTTACCACGTCGCATTACCGGCAATAGCCTGAAGTTTCAGCGCAAAGTAGCCGATGCGGTAAAGCGTGCCCGTCAAATGGCACTGTTACCTTACGTAACTGATCTAATGAAATAAATTTTAAAAACGAAAATCGGTTTTACATAACTGTTTTTCGTTTTTACTCTTTTGTAACCATTCCCTAATCACGCAAAGGCGTGAGACAGCGCACGCTGGGCTCTGGGATTCAAATTAAATAAAATGCAAGTAATTCTTATCCAGGACGTAAACAATCTTGGCGGTATCGCCGAACTCGTTTCGGTTAAAAGTGGCTACGCCCGTAATTTTCTGATTCCTCAGAAACTAGCCGTTGAAGCATCTCCTTCCAACCTGAAAATGCGGGAAGAGAAACTGAAAGTTCAAGCTAAGAAAGAAGCCAAATTGATGGCTGAAATCAAAGAAGTAATTACAAAACTAAAAGATGGTAACATCACTGTAGGTGCTAAAGTAGGTACTTCTGGAAAAATCTTTGGTGGCGTTACTTCGGTACTCATCAGCCGTGCAATTCGCGAACAAAAGGGCTACGAAATTGACCGCCGTCGTATTTCTATCCTTGATGAAGTAAAAGAACTTGGTACTTTCAAAGCCAATATCGACTTTGGTAATGGCAATGCTACTGAAATTGAATTTGAAGTAATATCTGAATAAGTTTATTTAAATATTGAAAAAACCTCTTCAAAAAATGGAGAGGTTTTTTTGTGTGCTTTTTTTTGAAAAAAGATCAGCTATGGTCTCTCAGTGAAAGCATTGCTCTTTACATTACCTCAATCGAGGGCAAAAAAATTACATGTCCGTAAAGACATGTAATTTTACGAGAGGTACCGAGCGGATTCAAACCGCTGTACGAGCTTTTGCAGAGCTCTGCCTGATCACTCGGCCACGGTACCGTGTGGAGGAAAAAGAAGGTGAATAATAGGCCTAACATGCCCCTGCCCTGTTCCTCATCTGATGTGCAAAAATAAGGAATTGCCTCCAATTGCAGAAAAGCATTTACAATATCCTTGCATATTTCAATTGAATAACATGCGTACCTTTGCCCCATGTCAATTATTGCCGAAAGCGAGCTGATTTTGAACAGCCGCGGAGCCGTATATCACCTCAATTTGCTCCCCGAAGAACTTGCAGAAACTGTAATTACTGTTGGTGACCCGGCAAGGGTTTCGCAGGTTTCAAAGCATTTTGATTCTGTAGAAGTAAAGCAGGAACATCGGGAGTTTATAACCCATACCGGACGGATTGGGCAGAAAAGAATTTCAGTACTCAGCACCGGTATCGGAACAGACAATATTGACATTGTACTAAATGAACTCGATGCATTGGTGAATATTGATTTAGTAAACCGGACGGTTCAGGCAAACAAAAAAAGCCTGCATATTATCAGGATTGGTACTTGTGGAAGTTTACAGGGTGATGTGCCTGTGGATGAAACCATAGCAGGAACACATGGACTTGGAATAGACAACCTGCTCAACTATTACAAAATGGAAAACAATGAGGAAGAAAGCCTGTTGTTACAGCAGTTTATTACTCAAACACAACTCAACAGTCAGTTTTCGAAGCCATATATAGCTACAGCCAGTATGTACTTGTTGAAAAATTTTGTATCTGATTTTCATCAGGGAATAACGGTAACATGTCCGGGATTTTATGGTCCGCAAGGGCGGGTTTTACGGCTTGGTTTACGTCAGCCAGATCTGATTGATTCGCTTACCCATTTCAATTATGGCAGCCATCGAATCCTCAACTTCGAAATGGAAACCAGCGCCATTTACGGGCTTGGAAAATTGCTAGGTCACCAATGTGTAAGTCTGAATGCTGTAGTAGCCAACAGGGTTACCCGCACTTTTAGTAAAGACGGAACCCTTGCGGTAGAAAACCTGATAAAAAAAGCACTCGCAACTATAGAAAGCATATAGAAGAAACTTTCTGCTAATACCTTTCGTTTTTTATGCTTTAAATATGAAAGGAAGAAATTATTGCTGTAACAACTGAAGATTTATTTTATGGAAATTTCATTTTCAAAATATCACGGAACCGGAAACGATTTTATTTTAATTGATAATAGAGAGAAAAATATAGCATTATCGCAGGAAACAATAGAAAGGCTTTGTCACAGAAAATTCGGAATTGGTGCAGATGGATTGATGTTGCTTGAAAAAGCGGAGGGTTTCGATTTTAGCATGGTATATTTTAATGCAGATGGCCACCAAGGAACCATGTGTGGAAATGGTGGCAGGTGCATTATCCGTTTTGCCAACGATATTGGCATTAAAAAAACAGCATATCATTTTATTGCCATAGATGGCCCTCATGACGCCTCTATTGAAATGAACGGGAGCATACGGCTGAAAATGAAAGATGTAAGCAAGATAGAAAGCCATACAACTTTCGACTTTTTAGATACCGGCTCACCGCATGTTGTAAAACTCGTTCCCGAATTAAGCGACTACGAAGTGGTAAATGAAGGCCGTACTATTCGCTATTCAGCTACGTACAAAACAGAAGGAGTTAATGTAAATTTTGTGCAACGTATTGATGATTCGTCCCTGTATGTAAGAACCTATGAAAGAGGCGTGGAAGACGAAACCCTGAGCTGTGGCACCGGTGTAACCGCTGCTGCTTTAGCCAATGCACACAACGAAAGAGGCTATAATCATATTAAAGTAAAAACAAACGGTGGCAGACTATTTGTTGAATTTGAAAGAACCGGAGAGACCAATTTTGAAGAAATTTGGCTCGCCGGTCCTGCGGTTCACGTGTTTACAGGAACATTTTCGAAGATTTTATAAGGTAATTCCCATAATATTTGCTGGTTCGATATTTAAAATGTTTTTCAATGCTTTGTAATTATTCAAAGCGTCATTCAATTGACCTTGAATATTTGATGTCTTATTGTTGCCTAAAAAAAGGCACTTGTTCTTCGCTTGCTTTGGCTGGTTGTTCCAGATTTAAAGCAACCATTTCTTAGGTTTTAACTTCTTGTCCACAACCTACCAAATCTCCCAAAATGCATAATGTACTTCACCGGAAATCGAATTGATTAAGCAGGCCGATTTTTATGCACCCAAAAGCTTACAATCGATTGAGGACATTTTTCTGTAAATTTATCAAACATAAAGCAGAAAAAAATGCGGGCAAAATACATTAATCCATACACAGACTTTGGATTTAAAAAAAAATTTGGTGAAGAAGCAAGTAAACCTCAGCTTATTGACTTCCTGAATGCCTTATTTCCGGAACGAGAAAAAATCGTTGATATTTCTTTTAAAAACACGGAACAACTTGGGTTGACGAACTCTGAAAGAAAAGCCATTTCGATATTTATTGCGAAAATGACAAAGGGGAGAAATTTATTGTAGAACTTCAAACAGCTAAGTAAAATTACTTTAAGGAAAGGACAATCTATTTCTCCACTTTCCCCATTCGTGAACCCGCAGAAAAGGGCGAATGGAGCTATGATCTTATAGCAGTTTATAGCATTGGCAACCTAGACTTTACATTTGATGTTTATGAAACCGAGCGGGAAAGAAACGAATTTTTAAACACCATAAAACTGAAAAACCAAAAAGATAAAATATTTTATAACAAGCTGACCTATGTGTATTTGGAAATGCCCAATTCCATAAAGGTAGAAAGTAAGCTGGAAACCCGCCTCGACAAGTGGCTGTATTTTATCAAACATCTTGAGGACTTTCAAAGTATTCCTTCAATTTTCAGGGACGAAGTTTTTGTACAGGCATTTGAAAAAGCAAAGCTTGCAAGGTTTGGCCAAGCGGAACTGGAAAAATATGAAATGAATTTAAAAATTTTCAAGGACTACAAAAGTACCATAGACACCGCTTTTGACGAAGGAAAAATAGAAGGGAAAATTCAAACTGCCAGACTATCAAAAAATCCTGGTGTAAAGATTAAAATAATTGCCTTGTCAACAGGTGTTGTCTGAAATGGAGATTAATATCCTCTAACGGCTCATGAATGTACTCCTGTACAGCATAGCCCCGATTGGAGCGAATATCCTTTTTTGGCCTGCCCAATTTTTCGTGCAGACACGAATTATGGCAGGCCAATAAAAGATAGCAGTGTAAAGCGGGTAACAAATGTTAAATAATTTTTAATCCCGCCGATGCTCCAATAAATAAAATGGATGCAATTGATAGGAACCATATAACATTTCGTAATACACTTTTACTAAAAAAATACCTGCACAAATATGATTTAAAGAAGCATGGTATCGTTTTAAAATTTCTAATTAAAAAATATCGCTACTTCAAATTCGCAAGAGCTTCTTTAATTCTTCCAAATCCTTTTTGCAAATCATTTCTGCTTGCGGCATAGCTGATCCGAATACAGTTTGGTTCTCCAAAAGCGCTACCCGTAACGGTGCTTACATATGCTGTTTCCAACAGGTACATGGCAAGATCGTCGGCATTGGCAATTACCTGATCTCCGTTTTTCTTACCGAAATAAGAACTCACATCGGGAAACACGTAAAACGCGCCATCTGGTTCTGATAATTTCAACCCAGGAATTTCAGATAACATTTGTAAAACCAATTGTTTTCTTTCCTTAAATTCTACCTGCATCTCCATACTTGGTGCTGTACTTTCATTCAGCGCTGCTACGGCGCCTTGTTGGGTAGCTGCATTGGCTCCACTTGTTACTTGTCCTTGAATTTTTTCGCAAGCTTTTACCAGCGATACATCACTACAGGCAATATAACCCAACCGGTAACCTGTCATGGCGAACCCTTTACTTAATCCATTGACAATGATTACCCTATCCTTCAGATCATCAAACTGCGCAATAGATTCATGTTTCCCTACATAATTTATGTATTCATAAATTTCATCACTCATGATCCATAAATCCGGATTTTTTCTAAACACTTCTGCAAGTGCTGACAGTTCTTCTTTGCTATACACACAGCCCGTGGGATTGTTAGGGCTCGAAAACATAAAAAGCCTTGTTTTTGGCGTAATGGCCGCTTCTAATTGCTCCGGGCTAATTTTAAACCCTGACTCTAATGAAGTACGTACCATCACCGGGGTAGCCTCGGCCATCCGCACCACTTCACTGTACGAAACCCAGTAGGGTGTTGGTATAATTACTTCATCTCCGGCTTCTACTGTTGCCAGAATAATATTGGCTATGCTTTGTTTGGCACCGGTACTTACAACCGTATGCTCAGGTAAATAATCGAGATTATTGTCTCTTTTCAATTTATGGCAGATGGCTTTTCTCAATTCAGGATATCCGGCCACCGGAGGATAATGCGAAAAATTATTATTCACCGCATCAATGATGGCTTTTTTAATATGTTGAGGGGTATCAAAATCGGGTTCGCCAAGACTGAGACCAACAACATCATTTCCTTTTTCTTTGAGTTCCCGTGCCAGTTTGGCCATTTTAAGGGTTTCCGGTTCATTAAAGCGTGTAAGACGAAATGCTAATTGCATAAAAAATAAAACTAAAGTGAAAAAATAGGTGAAGCGAAGATAACCCTGTAGCCTCACTTATCCTTATCCTAGTATTGTAAAATGTCACGAAGAAAATTATGATATTGGGGATAAGATGGCAAATTATTATGTCCTCCACCTGGGATTTCTATCAGAGTTATTTTGCCCGGCATCAATTTTGCCAGTTGTTTGCTTTGCGTAATGGGAATAAGCCAATCTTTGGTTCCGTGCAGAATGTAAGTATGGCAGTTTACATGCCGTATCCATTTATCGGTGCGCAAATGGTAACGCAAAATCCAACGGTGCGGCAAAATGGGTAAAAAACGTTCGGCTACCCGTAAAAAACTATAATAGGGTGCGTCAAGAATCAGGTACCTCGGTCTGTTATCACTGGCAAGTTTACAGGCAAACCCACTTCCAATACTTCGACCATATACAATAATGTGATTTTCGGGCATGGTTACTGCCAGCGAATCGTACACGAACTGCATATCTCGAAGCATGGCTTTTTCACCTCTCTTGCCCGTGCTTTTACCAAACCCGCGATAATCCACCAGCACTACATCATACTGATACCGGTAAAAATCACGGGCATATTTGGCCCAACCTTTTATACTCCTGCTATTTCCATGAAAATATAAAACCAAACCACGAGGTTCTCTTACAGTAAAATGTAATCCATTAATACGTACCCCGTGCTCAACATCAAAATTAATTTCCTTAAAGGGTGCATCGTATTTATATACAAAATCTTCAGGCAGCCTTTCTGGTTTGAAGATAAAACGGTCCTGTACAAAATAAACCAATACCCCGAGTACCACATAGCCTGCTAAAAAATACCACCACATGCTTATAAGCAAGATACCTGCAGTAATGTTGGCGACTATATTACCCATGCACAAAAAATGATATGTGATTTTTTAAAAATAAGTCTTTATCCTGTAGGATATCTTTTTGCAGAGGGCTTCCCTAAAACTGCATTTCATTATCCTGATCATAAGTTACCCGGGTAAGTTGTAAATCACTTACCGGCGCTACAATCAAGGGGAACTTTTCAACATTTACATAGCTCGTATCCAATCCAAATCCTTTTTCTTCGCTCAATCCCACAGATTTGATCATGAAGTACAATTTCATAATAACCTTTTCATAAAAAGGAAGGTCATTATCAGCACTCAGGTATTTTTCCATTACAATAAACTGAAAATCGCCCACCACATTATTTTTTTCCAGACTCTCATACCGGCTTGTAATGTTAACCTCCTTATTGGCCACCAGTTCCTCAATTACTTTCCGGAACATCAGGTTGATACGAGGTTGTACCCGGAACCCCAGCCTGAACTCCACCCGGATAATGTCATTTGGAATAATATGATCAACATGGTATTCGCAGGTATATGGATCATCAAGGGTATCTACGTGGATAATCCAATAAATATCCGCCCGCTTGGGTTTCCTGTTCAGGATGCTGTAAATAATCTTGTGCTCAATTTCCTTAGGATTGTTAGCACTTGTCAGATAAATGAGATGGGTTGCAAATTTAGGAACGCTTTTATCGTTGCTGAGTTCCTGAATCTGTGGAATATAATTTTCAAGTCTGACAAATTCAACGTAGCGATTTTTAATTTTCCTTGACCGGTAATAAACAAACATGACGGTAAAAAGAATGGCTCCAATGATGATGGTAAAATAGCCTCCATGTGGGAACTTCTTGAGCAAAGCCACCAGAAACATCCCTTCCACAAGCATGTAAACAATTAAAAATGCCCATATATACAGTTTCCTAATCCGGTGAAGAACCATATAATTGGCAAAAAGGATGGTAGTGGCTAACATAGTAATAACAATGGCCAACCCATATGCAGCCTCCATTTTAGCCGACTCCCGGAAATACAATACGACACCCACACAACCCGAAAAAATAATAAGGTTGAGACTTGGAATAAACAATTGCCCCCTTGTTTCTGAAGGGTATCGAACTTTTAATTTAGGCCATAAATTCAATCGCATGGCCTCACTGATCAGGGTAAAAGACCCGGAAATCATCGCCTGACTTGCAATAATAGCAGCTGTAGTGGCAATAATAACACCCGCCAAAACAAACCACTCAGGCATCAGATCGTAAAAAGCATTGATTTTAAGGTTTTCTCTTGCCGCCTGATCTATCAGCAAGCCGCTATGGTGTGCCAACAAATTGGCACCTTGTCCAAAATAGTTGAACAATAAACAGGTTTTTACAAAAACCCAGGATATCCGGATATTCTCCCTACCGCAGTGACCGAGATCGCTATAGAGTGCCTCAGCACCCGTGGTACAGAGGAAAACTGCCCCCAACAGCCAGAAACCCTCCGGATAGGCTACCAGAAACCTACCTGCATACCATGGGTTAAAAGCCTTTAGTATAGAAAGATCGTCGAAAAAATGCAACAAACCCAATACCGCAAGCATTACAAACCATATTGTCATTATGGGTCCAAACAGACTGCCAATACTATGGGTGCCAAATTGCTGGGTAAAAAAGAAAACCACAAGGATGCTAAGTACTATTATCACAATGGTATCAGTACCAATACCTTGCAGCGAAGGTAGTTTGGCCAAACCTTCCACTGCAGAAGTAATGGATATAGGCGGAGTGATAATTCCATCTGCTAAGAGTGCCGCGCCACCAATCATTGCCGGAATTACAAGCCATTTACGTCTGCGGCGAACAAGCGCGTACAAGGCAAAAATGCCACCTTCTCCCTTATTATCTGCTCTTAAAATCAGGATGACATACTTGATCGTAGTTTGAAGCGTCATGGTCCAGAAAATACAGGACAAGGCACCGATGATTAATTCAGGACTGATAACACGATCGTAAATAATAGAGTTGAAAACATAAAGCGGAGATGTACCAATATCGCCGTAGATGATCCCGAGAGCAACCAACAGCCCTGCTGAAGTTACTTTGTTTAATTCCTGTTTTGCCACTTTACAAAGGGGTACGTATGAAAGAACAAATGTAATGAGTATATCTGCTACCCACCTAATGAAACTGTGTATTTTTTACGTATTTTTCTAAATAATCCACTGAATGGGTTATCCGCTGACTGCTTTTTGTACTTATTGGATTCAATCAGCTTCCTTTTACAAAAAAGACCCCTGAAAAAGCGAACTTTCCGCCTTTGGGTGTAAAAGTAAAAAGGCACCCTAAGGTACCTTTTTACTTTTTAAAATTTAAACACTTTTCGTTTACATGGAAGCTTTCGGCTTTTTCTTGCCCAAGCTTTCTACTTTCACTTGTACAACTCCCGCAGCAATCATACCTAACTCTTTTGCAGCGAGTTTGCTCAGATCAACCACTCGCTTCATGCGGGGGTGCATCCGGTCATTTACTTTTACAATGACGCTTTTGCCATTTTTGGCATGCGTAACCCTTAACCAGGTACCCAAAGGATACACATTGCTTGCGCAGGTTAATTTTTCCTGGGAAAAAATTTCTCCATTAGCTGTTTTTCTACCAACAAAAAAATTGGCATAGAAACTTGCTGATCCTGTTTTCACCTTGGTTCTGTCATCAGGACGACCCGGTAAATTGTCACTCGCTTTTGAAGAGAAAGAAAGAAGGCTAAACATAAGGATCGAAAAAAAACTGATTTTAAGAAACCCGATGTTTACTTTTTTAATTAAATTCATATTTTCATTTTTGGTGAAAAAATAGTCCTCTATTACGGCGAAAATATTTTCATCCTATAAAGAAAAGACATTTGGTGTTCAAATGCAATAGTAGATTATGAACACCTGTGTGTAAGTTCTACACAAAAAACTTACCTTTCATACCGGCAAAGGTGCTTTTGTAACCCATTCAATGTTTCTTTTTGTGCAATCGTTAATGCAATTTTACCATTTCAAAAGACGCTTATCAGCGGTTTTACTAGTTATATCAGGTTGGGTTTTACCCAGTCATATTCATAGCCAACCAGTTGATAATAAGCTATTTATAATAAATTCAGCTTCCCAATACCGTTCCTGGTTGAGTAAAAATAAAGGGTTGAATCTGGTACCTCTTAAAGAAAGCATAAAACCCCTGTACCATGAAGTATTTTACGCCACATCCAACAATTTTACCGGGCGGGTCCTTTATAAAAATCCGGAACTTTATTTGTGTCAGGAGGCCGCAACCCGGCTGAGTTCGGTTCAAGACAGCCTGCTTACTATTGGTTTATCCATCCTTGTTTATGATGCTTACCGTCCCTACGCAGTAACAGAAAAGATGTGGAAAATAGTACCCGATGAACGATATGCCGCCAATCCGAAAAACGGAAGCGGTCATAACAGGGGTGTATCTATAGACCTGACCCTTGCCGATGCCCGAACCGGAGAACCATTGGAAATGCCAACCAGATACGACCATTTTTCAGATTCCGCCCACCATGGGTTCCCTGGTATTGACCTAAAAAAAGCAGCCAATCGCGATTTACTCAAAAATATTATGGAACATTTTGGGTTTGTGGCGCTTTCCACCGAATGGTGGCATTACAGCCTTCCAAATGCCAAAAGATTTCCTATACTCAACCTTTCTTTTAAGAAATTAAGCAAATTGTAAAACCATTAGCCTTTTTGACAAAGATTAGCCAGCATTGAAAGCCTCTTCCAGGGTCATCAATTTCTCAAATACCTGCTCATACTCTTCCTGTATTTTGGTAAGTCCGTGCTGCAATTGCGTGTAAGCGCCCTCGGTCTCCTTAAATTTCTGAGGGTCGCCATAAATTTCAGGTTTGGCAAGCAAAGCCTCTTTAGCAGCCATTTCGTCTTTTTTCTTTACAATATCCTGCTCCAGCCTTTCAAAATGTTTTTGCTGCTTCTGTATATCCTTTTGCAAATCCTTATTGATCGGTTTGCTTTTTTCAGCAACCACCTGCTTTTCCTCTTTTGCAACCACTTTTACCGGAGCCTGCACAGCTTGCACCCCATTTGCTTCCCGCTGCGCCATTATTTTCTCCTTCCAAATGGTATATTCTTCATAGGTCCCCCTGAATTCGCGGATCTTATGGTCAATAATTTCCCAGAAAACATTAGCCACCTTACTGATAAAATACCGGTCGTGGCTCACAAGGATGATACTTCCCTCGTAGCGATTCAAAGCCTCTACCAACAAATCCACACTATGCATATCAAGGTGGTTGGTAGGTTCATCAAGCATCAGGAAGTTGGCTTTGCTCACAATGGTTTTGGCAAGTGCCACCCTTGCTTTTTCTCCCCCACTCAGTACGCGGATCTTTTTCTCTACCTCTTCACCACTAAAAAGAAAACAACCCAACAAACTTCTGTACTCCTGTTCAGTTTTACCCGCCTGACTAGTACTCATTTCCTGTAATATATTATTGGTTACCTCCAAGGCTTCCAATTGGTGCTGTGCATAAAAGGCCTCTTTTACATTGTGGCCCCATATCCGGGTGCCCTCTATTTGCTCCTGACCAGCAATAATTCGTAAAAGAGTAGATTTTCCCTTACCATTGGCACCGATCAAGGCTACCTTATCTCCCCGGTTAAATTCGATACCTGTATCACTCAGAATATTCAGATTACCGTAAGATTTACTGACATTCTTAAGCGTACAAAGTACTTTTCCCGGTTGCTGATCAATCATGAAATTGATCCTGATATTTGGGCGCTCAAGCTCTACACTATCAATCACATCAAGCTTTTCAAGCCGCTTCATGGCACTTTGGGCTTGAGCCGCTTTGCTGGCTTTGGCCTTGAAACGCTCAATAAAACGCTCTTGCTGCCGGATGTAATCCTGCTGGTTTTCAAAAGCGCGTTTCTGCATTTCTATACGTTCTATCTTCTCTTTTTCGAAATAATCGTAATTACCCGAATAAATATGTAATTCCTGTTGGTACAGCTCCACAATCTTTTTTACCATCCGGTTCAAAAAGAATTTGTCGTGGCTAACTATGATAACACTGCCTTCGTAATGCTGCAGGTATTTTTCAAGCCATTCAATGGAAGGAAGGTCAAGGTGGTTGGTCGGTTCATCAAGCAAGAGCACATCCGGATTCTGCAAAATCATTTTAGCCAAAAGCACCCGCATCCGCCAGCCACCGCTGAATTGCTGAAAAGGCTTAGAGAACTGATCGGTTTCAAATCCAAGTCCATGCAGAATTTCTTCGGCCTGATACTCCATGGTATAACCTCCGGCTACCTCGAAATCGTGTAATAAATGCGAATATTTTTCAAGAAGTGGTTCGTTGTTGGCATCGGTTTCTAACTGTTTTTCCAACTGGTGCAGCTCCCGCTGTACCTTTCTTGCTTCTTCAAAAGCATCCATCGCTACTTCCAAAATGGATTTCCGGATGTCCTGGCTCAGCAAATCCTGGTGCAAATAACCAATCGTTACATCCTTACCTTTTTCCACGGTACCCCCGGAAACAGTATACTCTCCTACAAACAGTTTCAAAAGGGTTGACTTGCCGGTACCATTATAACCGATCAATCCAATCCTTTCATTGGGGTGTATATGCCATGTGGCATCTTTAACAATGGCACGGGCGCCAAACTCAAAAGTTACATTGGTTAATCCTACTAACATGGTGCAAAGGTACAAGCCGCCAATCAATTGAAAAGGTGTTGTAAGCGGTAAGCTGCATCGAAGATCAAATTTGTACCTTTGATTCGTTCATTTAAGACTCTGTTATGAAAAGAATATTACTCCTTTTGCTTTTGCTGGCCGCAGCTGTTTTTATTTTCTTCAAATATGTTCTGCCTGATAAACCTTCTGCTGCCGATGAAAAAGCGGATCCATACTCCATCCAATCTAATGACACGGGTTTCAGGCTCGATTTCAACAATCAGTTCATTGCCTACCTGAAAATGAAAGATGCCTTTATAAAAAGCGATATTGTGTTAATAAACCGGGCAGCCCGGCAATATGACAGCAGCATTTCCCTCCTTGATTTTGGCGCCATTGAAGCAGCAGAACCGATAAAAATGCAGGCTGATATGCTGGCCGGAACTATCTCAAGAGAGCTCGAAGCCCTGCAACTGGAACCTAATTTGGAGGACAAACGTCGAAGCTTGCAGATGATAAGCGATGCCCTATTTGATCTTATGAGGACCATCCGTTACACTGGCAGTAAAATTTACAAGCAATACTGCCCGATGGCTTTTAACAATAATGGCGCATATTGGTTAAGCAATAGCAACAATGTAATCAATCCTTATTTTGGCGAATCAATGTTGCATTGTGGTGAGGTAATTGATTCCCTCAATCTCAGATAAATGCTTTTACCAAAAACAATTTACAGTATTCCATATACGCACATGACCGATATATTTTTCATGAAACACACCCGCACCTTTTTTCTCTGGACGATCCTTTTCTTTTTTGGAGGTTCCATTTTCCCGCAGTTTACGTTTGGTCAGAAATACACGCTGAACGGTTATATAACTGATTCTATTAGCGGAGAGAACCTGATTGGTGCCAGTTTATCTATTGCTAACAGCAATAAAGGAGTAACCAGTAATAATTATGGATTTTACTCCATTACCCTTGAGAAAGGGCGCTACCTGATAGGGTTTTCCTTTGCCGGTTACGAGCCCAAAGCCATTACTGTGCAATTGGACAGCAGCCTGGACTTCAGTTGCCAGTTAGTACCTGCTTCCTACCGGGTAAACAACGAAGTAATAGTTACCGCCGAGCGCCGGGATCGCAATATTGCCGCTGCACAAATGGGGCGGTTTGATCTTTCCATTGAAAAAATAAAACAAATTCCGGCGCTGCTGGGCGAAGTAGATGTACTGAAAGCTTTACAATTTTTACCTGGGGTTAGCAATGCCGGCGAAGGTAATGCCGGCATTTACGTTCGTGGAGGGGGTCCCGACCAAAACCTGATTATGCTCGATGATGCCGTGGTGTACAATCCGGGCCATTTGTTCGGGTTCTTTTCTGTATTTAACGGCGATGCCGTGAAAAATGTATCGCTCATTAAGGGCGGTATGCCGGCCCAATTTGGCGGAAGACTTAGTAGTGTGATAGATATTACCATGAAAGATGGCAATAATCAGGAATACGAAGCAGAAGGGGGTATCGGATTGATTGCTTCCCGTATTTCGGCACAGGGTCCTATTGAAAAAGGGAAATCCTCCTTTATGCTTTCGGCCCGACGTACCTATATAGATGCGCTGGTGAAGCCGTTTATTCCGAAAACTGCCAACTTGTTTGGGAGCGGCTACTTTTTTTTTGACTTGAATATGAAGGTCAATTTTAAGCTAAGTGAAAAAGACAGGCTTTTTATAAGCGGGTATATGGGACAGGATGTTTTTAATTTTAACAGTGCCCAACGCGACTTTAAAACCAATGTTCCCTGGGGAAACCGAACCGGTACGTTGCGCTGGAATCATGTATTCAATCGCAAACTTTTTGCCAATACCACACTGGTGTACAATGATTATAAATTCAAATTTGATGCTACCCAAAATGATTTCCGCGTGGTTTTATCAAGTGGTATTCGAGATTTGAATGCAAAAGTGGATTTTGATTGGTACCCGGCTCCTGAACACCGCGTAAAATTTGGCGGTCAATATATTTTCCATACTTTTTTACCCAATCAGTTTTCGGGTAGCCAGGGCGAAACCGAACTGCCTACGCAAAATACCGCCAATAAATATGCCCGGGATTATGCATTGTTTGTGCAAGACGATTGGGAAATAAGCCCGAAACTACAATTGAATGCAGGATTACGCTGGAGTGGTTTTGCACAGGTAGGTCCTTATAATCAGGAAGTAAAAGATGCCGACGGAAACGTTATAAGTACCCAACGTTTTGGAAAAGGTAAAACGGTAAAAAGGTATGGAGGACTTGAACCACGGCTAACAGGAAGGTACAAACTTGATGCTACCACCGCACTGAAAGGTGGCATTACACGCAATCTGCAATATATTCACCTTGCTACCAACAGTGCTTCTACCCTCCCGACAGATTTATGGGTATCGAGCACATTCAGAGTGCCACCCCAAACCGGGTGGCAATATGCATTAGGATATTTCAAAAACTTTGAGCGCAATAAATGGGAAACCTCTGTAGAGATTTATTATAAAACTATGGAAAGCCAGATAGAATATCGCGAAGGCTATACCCCAAGCCTCAACGATCCTGAAGAAGATTTCGTATTTGGAAAAGGCTGGAGCTATGGGGCAGAATTTTTTATAAACAAAACCCGTGGCAGGCTTAATGGCTGGATTGGCTACACGCTAAGCTGGACCTGGCGCAAGTTTCCAGATTTGAATGAGGGCAAAAAATATCCTGCTAAATTTGACCGCCGACACGATATAAGTGTAGTTGCCAATTACGAACTATCAAAAAAATGGAAAATGGGTGGTGTATTTATATATGCCTCAGGAAATGCTGCTACTTTTCCAGAAAGATTTTTTATTGTGGATGGAGTACTTACGCAGGAATTCAGCAGCATAAATGCGTATAGGTTGCCCGCCTACCATCGGGCAGATATAAGCTTTACCTACACTCCTAAACCCAATAGTAAAAAGAAATTTAAAAGTAGTTGGGTCTTCGGGGCATACAATGTGTACAGCCGGTTGAACCCTTATTTTATATTTTTCGGGCAGGACGGAGACCCGTTACAAGGTACCCAGCAAATAGAAGCAGTACAGGTAAGTATTTTTCCCATCATCCCAAGTGTAACCTGGAACTTCAAAATTTAATTATTGCATCCATGCTCCTTTTATTTCGCCATCTTCAATATCCAGATCTATATACTCTTCCAAGGTACTCGCCAACGAAAACCCTACATAATCGGGTTGTATAGGAAACTTTTTATGCGTACGATCTACCAGCACAAGCGTTTGAATGCTGTAAGGATGCTGGTTTAAAAAAGGTTTGAGGGCATAAGTCAAAGTTCTGCCGCTATTGGCTACATCGTCCACAAGGATCACAACAGCCCCTTCAAGGTTCAGCTCTGGAACTACGGCAACCACTTCGGGTAGTCTTTTATTCATGGTTATTTCCTGTATTTCTACCGTAAAATCCCCCTTATCCTGAAGCCATTCTTGCAACTTTCCAGCCATCAGGCTGCCGTTGGGAGCAATCCCTGCGAGCACAATTTTACGTGCCTGCGTGTTCCGCTCCAGTATTTGTAAAGCCATCCGCTGAAGCTTCAGGTGTGCCTGACTTTGGTTCAATATATATTTTTTGACCACTATTTGGGTAGTTATTGTGGCAAAATAACCACAAAGTATCAGAAACCGGTGCATGGTCTGTAATTTTACCTTTCAGAATATAGAATCACCATGGAGTTTATACCACAGATTGCCTTTGCCATTATGGCCGGCATTGCCATTTTTATTTTCAGCAAGCGTATTGGACAAATGCGCCGTAACATCCTGTTGGGAAAAGATGAACCCCTCTTAACCAATCCACAGGAAAGGCTGAAAAATCTTTTTTTACTAGCTTTCGGGCAGAAAAAGATGTTTAAAAACCCGCTTGTAGCTGTCATGCACTTTATTTTGTATGCCGGTTTTATCATCATCAATGTCGAGGTCCTCGAAATTTTGCTAGATGGTCTTTTTGGTACGCACCGGCTATTTGCCCCTACTCTTGGCGGTTTATATACTTTTTTAATCAACAGTTTCGAAATACTTGCAGCGCTGGTTGTTGTAGCCTGTATTATATTTTTAATCCGCCGTAATGCACTGAATATCCGAAGGCTCTCAAGTCCAGATCTGAAGGGATGGCCTAAAACAGATGCCAACCTGATTCTTGTGATTGAGATTGTGCTGATGAGTTTGTTTCTGACCATGAACGCTACAGATTCAGTTTTACAGGCACGGGGTGTAGATCATTATAGCGATCATGCTACAGGACCTTTTCTGATCAGTGGTTTGCTTACACCACTTTTTGAAAACATAGGTACCAACATGCTTGTGGGTATTGAGCGCTCAGCATGGTGGATGCATATTGCAGGCATCCTCGCATTTTTAAATTATCTGCCATATAGCAAACACCTGCACATTATGTTTGCCTTCCCTAATGCCTATTATGCACGCCCCGAAAAAGTGGTGATGGGCAATATGCCCGAAATACAAAAGGAAGTGGCGCTCGCCATGGGAAAGGATATCAGTCAGGATCCTATTCTTTCTGCCCTGCCTGATGAGGTGCCGGCACAATTTGGTGCCAAAGATGTATTTGACCTTGGTTGGAAAAATCTGCTTGATGCTTATAGCTGCACCGAGTGCGGCCGTTGCAGTGCTGCCTGCCCCGCCACTATGACTGGCAAAATGCTGAGCCCCCGAACCATTATGATGAAAACCCGAGACCGGTTGGAAGAAGTAGGCGAAGTGCTCAATAAAAATAATGGGCAATGGGTTGACGATGGCAAATCCCTGCTCCATGATTATATTACTGCCGAAGAATTGCGGGCTTGCACCACCTGTAATGCCTGTGTGGATGTCTGCCCGGTTAGCATCAACCCGCTTGATATCATCCTGAAACAACGCCGCTACCTGATACTTGATGAAAGTAATAGTCCCGGCGACTGGAATAATATGTTTGGTAATATCGAAAATAATTTCGCCCCCTGGAAATTCAGTCCTGATGAAAGGGAAGCATGGATAAAAGGTGCCTGATAAATAAATGCAGATGGAAATTAATCATGCAACCAGTATGATCTTTTATAAAAAGGTTATACTGGTATTTAATATTAGGAAATTAGAAAAGCTAAAGGGAAAAGTAAATTTCCAGAAACTCTTTTACATAAAAAATATCTTTAAATATATGCTGTTTTATATTTGGGTGATAGATACTATCCGATCTTAATTGAAGTAAAAATGAATTAATAAAAGGATGTTGAACGTATAATGAACGATCAAACAATTTTAACTACGTATCCATATAATGAATTTGAACAGCCCATTAATATTCCCCAATGCAACAAAAAAATTGAAGCCGATGCAAAAATTTATATAGTACTAAAACAAAACCTCCAAACATTTACCCGTAAAACCTGTAGTCCCCCCTACCGAAACTCAAAACAAATGAAATTTAAGTCAGGTTTGACTTTATAGAAGTATTGCTGCAATGTGGGTTAAGAGAAAAAAAATAAAAAGGAGACTGCCTCGTGTAAACAGCGAGCCATTATGTAAGAAATGAAAGCATTGGATTAAGAAAATATCAATATTTAAACTTGATATGGTATAAATATGAAAAATGAAATCATCTTATATGTCCCTGATGAGGTTGCCAAACATATAGAAATGAGAATTGACAAAGAAACCCTTTGGCTAAACCGCCAGCAAATTTCGGCTTTGTTTAGCAGAGTGTAAAAACAATAGGAAAGCATATCAATGATGTCTTTTCAGAAGAGGAGGTTGAAGAAAAAAAAGTCACTTGATTACTACCTGAGGAGTATTCTTTGAAGGACAGGTAATCGATGCCTATGGATTAGTTTCCAAAATTATCAGAAGAGCAAAGAAGGGTTTTGTACTGATTTATATTTACGTGAATGAAACTCCATTAATCTTTTTGACTAAAAAAAATAAAAGGGTGAATGCACTGCTTCTCACCAAAAATATCAGCAAGCCGCTAACACTGTCCGTACAAAAAGCCAACGAACAATAAGGAAATTTTGAATTAAAATAGTTTACCGAAAGCCATGATAGATTTCTAATTATTGACCAAACCAAAGTATTTCATTTGGGAGCATCTTTAAAAGATTTGGACAAAAAGTGGTTTGCCTTTTCTAAAATGGTTAAAAACCCGCTGAATAGAATTTTAAACCTAATAGGGGAACTGATAGGAAGCACGGTGATAAATTGAGTTATACGGAGGGTCGGAAAATGGAAAATAATTAGACCTTGTTAAAACTTAAACCATACCAAATCGTCTGAAAAAGAAGATTCCAGCGTTTTTTTCCGTTTTTAATACTCGCTGATAACGATTTTACTGGTAACCGGCATAAGCAGACAATTCATGATTTTTCAGTCTTTTTTTCCAAAAAGCGTTTAGTTTAACCATTAAATACCAATTAAATACCTTCTCTAAAGTCTCCTTACCCTATAATTAGTGAAAGCTATTTTGATTCCTGGGACTAATTCCTTCTTAAATTAACTACAGTATTTATAATTTCCGAGATCTTATCAGATTTAGCCTTTCCCTTCTAACCCTTCCAATCATATCCTGCATTTAAACGGTAGGGTTTAAAGTAAATCTGGGTTTAACGTTTGAAAAATGATATTAAATAGATTGCGAAATTGTTACGAAGCCGAACAGTTCGTATTTTGAATTCCGAAAGTTGTATTTTTGGGTCTTATTGTGTAGGGAGTACACAGTTATTTGCAGCAATTTTAGGTTAAATGCCTGTTTAGGTACAAATTTGCATGCTTAATCTAACATTCAACAATGGAGCAATCTATTAAAAGTATAGCAGTATTAACCTCTGGTGGCGATAGCCCTGGAATGAATGCTGCAATCCGTGCGGTAGTTCGAACGGGCAACTATTACGGATTTAAGGTATTTGGGGTTAGCCGTGGTTACAGTGGCCTGATTGAAGATGATATGTTTCCGATGGACAACCGGTCGGTGGCCAATATTATTCAGCGGGGAGGCACTATTTTAAAAACAGCACGCAGCAAAGAATTTCGTACCCCCGAGGGGAGAAAAATAGCTTATAACAACCTCAAAAAAAGAAGTATTGAGGCCCTTGTAATAATAGGTGGAGATGGCAGTTTTACCGGCGCAGATATATTTAGTACAGAATACCCTGATGTTATCTGCATCGGTTTGCCGGGTACCATCGATAAAGATATTGCAGGTACCGATTTTACCATTGGGTTTGATACGGCTGTGAATACTGCTGTAAGTGCTATTGATAAAATTCGTGACACTGCAGATGCACATGATCGACTGTTTGTTGTGGAAGTAATGGGAAGAGATGCCGGATATATTGCGCTCCATAGTGGTATTGCTACCGGCGCTGAAAACATACTAATTCCAGAAACAAAGACCGACATCAACGAGATCATTGAAAATATGACCGAAAAGGAAAAGCGCCAAAAACTTGTGAACCTAATTGTTGTGGCAGAGGGTGACGATTTTGGAGGCGCCAATCAGGTAGGTAAAGTAATACAGGAAAGTCTGCCCAATGCTGACGTACGGGTTTGCATACTCGGTCATATACAGCGTGGCGGATCTCCTACTTGTCTTGACAGATTAATTGCAAGCCGCATGGGGTATCATGCCGTAGAATCGTTGATGCAAGGCAAAAAAAACGTGATGGTGGGTATCGTTAATAACAAAATGAGCTATATCCCCCTGAAACAGGCACTAAAAACAAAAAATAAATTTGATCCTCAATGGCTTAAGATTGTTAAAATACTTGCGAGCTAAGCCAATTAGTAGGATATTCGAGCATTATTATTCCATCAAAAAAACCAAAAGAAACGGAGTACCTAATATGTCAAAAAATCTTGATAAATACCTGCATTCAACTATGGATAAAAATGCCGGGTATTCGCACAGCAATAAAAGAACAAAAATTGTTGCGACACTTGGACCTGCCTCCAACAGTTACGAAATAATGCTCAATCTCGTAAGAGCAGGGGTTAATGTATTCCGTTTGAATTTTTCGCATGGTACCCATGAGGACAAACTGGAGGCCATTAAAAAGATCAGGCAAATTAACAATGAGGAGCCCTTTACGGTTGCCATACTTGCCGATTTACAAGGACCCAAACTACGGGTAGGCGAAATTGAAAATAATTCGCTGCTCGTTTCTCCGGGAGACATACTCACTTTTACCAACGAGAAATGCGTGGGTAACATAGAGAAAATTTATGTGAGTTATCCTAACCTTGCCGGAGATGTAAAACTTGGCAACGTTATTATGATTGACGATGGCAAGATAGAAGTGGTGGTAAAAGAAATTACCCGTTCCAAAGATGTAAAGGTAGAAGTAACTATCGGCGGTATTTTATCGTCTAAAAAAGGTATTAATCTGCCTGATACAAAAATATCCCTTCCAGCACTTACTGAAAAAGATCTTGCAGATTTAGAATTTATTATTGAGCAGGAATGCGAATGGGTGGCACTTTCTTTTGTGAGAAGTGTAAAAGATATTGTGATACTGCGCAGCAAGCTCGATGAAAAAAACAGCCGTACCAAAATCATAGCCAAGATTGAAAAACCCGAAGCACTTATTAATATCCGGGATATTATCCTCGAAAGCGATGGCATTATGATAGCCAGGGGTGACCTTGGAGTGGAAACACCTGTGGAGAAAGTACCCATGATTCAAAAGGAGCTGATCCGTAAGTGCATGCACAGGGCAAAACCGGTAATTGTTGCAACACAGATGATGGAAAGCATGATGGACCGGGTAAAGCCAAACAGAAGTGAGATTACCGACGTAGCCAATGCGGTACTTGAAGGCGCTGATGCAGTAATGCTTAGTGGTGAAACAGCCGCAGGGCAATTCCCGGTACTCGTGGTAGAAACGATGTCGAAGATTATCAAGGAAATTGAAAATACGGCTTACAATTATGACCGGGAAGAAATGCTAAAGCCACAGCCACATTCTCCTTCTTTTTTGAGCGATGCTATTTGCTACAATGCCTGTAAAATTGCACTTGATGTAAATGCAGATGCATTGATTGGAATGACCCAAAGCGGGTATACCGCATTTATGTTGAGCAGCTATCGCCCAAAAGCCCCGCTGTATATATTTACAAAAGAAAGATCCTTGGTAAGGCAACTCTCTTTAAGTTGGGGTGTGCGGGCTTTTTATTATGCTGAAGAAGAAAGTCTTGATGGTATTATTACTGATCAGATCGAGATATTGAAGGAAAGAGGATTTTTAAGACAAGGCGATGTGGTAATTAATACAGGCAGTACACCCATTGAATTGCATTTACCGACCAACATTATTAAAATTACAAGAATAGATTAAAAAAAAAATATGTACCCGTCAAAACAAAAAGGAAATTTCAAAAGACCTGCAAGAAAATTTGACAAGCCAAGGCGTTCTCCGTTACCCGAAGGATTTTCTTTGTTTTATATAGCTGTTAGCTGCCCGGATGAAATAAACGAGCAGGTAAAAGATATGAAGAAATACCTGGAAGATAAGTACGGATGTCAGGCTGCCAAAAAATCTCCGGCACATCTTACTATAATTCCGCCTTTTAGGGCGGAAGACGAAATGGTTAAAAGCCTTAGCGATTTTGTAAGTGCTTTTAATATAGGAATGTTACCCTTTAACATTATCCTGAAAGACTATGGTCAGTTTGGTGAACGCGTTTTATTTATAGATGTAGAAAAACCACACCAATCATTAGTCGATCTCGAACAAGAATGTATGGGAGAATTCAGTGAAAAATTCCCAGGAATTATATTTGGAATGAAACCGGATTTCAATCCCCATGTAACGCTTGCAACCCGTGATATTCCTGAAGGAACATTATCAGAAGCACGTTCTTATTTTGAAGCGAACCATCCTATTGAAAAAAGCTTTGAAGCCAAAGGGCTCACACTTTATAAATTGGAAGATGGATGGTGGAATGCAGTAGAATAGTAATTAGAAACAAAAAAATATTAAAACAAAAAAAGGGCTTTCGCCCTTTTTTTGTTTTAATAACTAATTTGCAGTGATGCTACAAAGAGGATGAACCTGATTGGTACATTGGCAAGAATGAATTAATCAGGCTGCAGCCATTTCACGTTCTTCTACCGAAGCAACATTAAATGGTTCCTTGTTCTCCCCCTCACCTTTTTGCCACCACAAAGCACTCCACACATGATCAAGCGGTACTTGTACCACTCCGGTGTAGCCTGAGCCTGTTAAAGCGCTCCAACTACAATCGCGGTTTAAATCACTGGTAATCTTTGAAGTTGCTTTTGGATAAGCCACCCAAAGTTTACTGTCTTCGTGCAATGCAGGTAATACGTCTTTCAAAATGCTATTCAATTGATTTTCGTTAACTGCGAAAACCAACGCCCAGTCAATTTTTTTTGACTTTAAAAGCGGGGTAACATTTTTGGAGAACGATAACTTAGCAAACTGCTTTTCAATTGAAGAAGGAAGTCCCTGAATCAACAGGTTTTTTTCCTCATTCAGATGTAATTTTTCAACAATGCTTGGTTGCGACATGCGTCATTTACTGTTTCGTGAAAGATAATCTGAAGAATACAAAATTAAAAAAATATCGTAATTTTTAAAAGCAAAAAACTTAAAAAAAATTTATGAATAACTTAAAAACATACATCAATTTAATGTACTCGGAAAAACTTTGAAAAGAGGAAGAAAAGTAACCCCAGTCTACTATTCTTCTTTCGAATCGTTTTTATCCCGATCCCTTTTTTTGAAAATACCCGCTTTTGTTTCATTACCATGAATGAGTCTCGTGATATTTTTTTGATGTGTCAAAATAACCATTAGGGCGACTGCTATGGCAAAAACCCTGTACAGTGGCTCTGGTTCTTCGAACACTACAAAAATGAACAAAGGAAAAGCAAGACTGGCTAAGATCGAACTCAGTGATACAAACCGTGTAAGATATAACACCAACACAAACACACCAAGTACGCATAATGCTACCAAAGGCTGAATAGCAACTACCATTCCCAATAAGGTTGCAACACCTTTGCCACCCTTAAAACCCGCCCAAATGGGAAAAATATGTCCTACAACAGCGGCGAGACCTAGTCCAATCATAAAATTGGTCCGATCCCAGTCATTTGTAAGATAATAAGGTAAAAGCAAGTATAAAAATGCTGCCAATACCCCTTTTAAAATGTCTACTGACATTACAAAAGCACCCCAATTTTTCCCTAAAATCCGAAAAGTATTGGTAGCACCAGAATTTCCACTACCATATTTCCTAATATCTATCCCAAAGAAGAATTTGCTTACCCATACGGCCGTTGGAATGGATCCGATTAAATAAGCAATGAAAATTAGAAGAACTTCCTGCATGAAGAAAATGAAAGTTTAAAAAACGTAAAGAAATGCCGAAGATGCAGGTGTGAGTAAACAGAAAGAAACGAAGTTAAGCAAAATTTTCGAATTATTCATGGGAATTTAACAAGTAATATCAAACATTATGCAAAAATAGTAATAGTATCCATCCATTCTTTTCGCTATATTTCCTTAATTCATAGGGAGCTTGTCCAAATACTTCCTCCATATCAGCCCGGTCTTGAGTAAGTAACCCGCTCAACATTAAAAGTCCTCCAGAATACACCAGTTTTCTTAGTGATACTGCATTTTCAAGCAAGACATGTTTATTAATATTAGCCAATATTATGTCAAAGCCTGAACAATCAGATAAATCATCTGCCTTTTTCAACACGATGTGCTCACAATGATTAACTGAGGCATTTTCGGTTGCATTCTCAATACTCCAGTCATCATTATCAATCGCCAAAACAAAAGAAGCACCTAATTTTTCAGCCAAAATCGCCAATACACCTGTTCCTGTCCCAAAGTCCAGCACCTTTTTACTTTTAAAATCCAAATATTGCATCTGATCCATCATTTGCCAAGTGGTAGCATGATGTCCTGTGCCAAAACTCATTTTAGGAGTAATCACTATTTCGTGCTGCACCTTAGTAAAAGGAGGATGGAAATGAGCCCGTATACCGGCAAAATCGCCCACCTCAACAGGGCTGAAATTACTTTCCCAAACTGCATTCCAGTTTTGCTCTTCCATTATTTCTTCGGTAAAGGTCATGGAACGCACACTTAGAATAGCTGCTGCTTCCTCCACATCAATTTCCGCCTGCTGCCCAATGGCAATTAACTGATCCTCCTGCTCTTCAAATCCTTCAAACCCTGTTTCGGATAAAAGCGCAATCAGTACCTCACGCAGTTCAGGATCACTTACAAGGATCTGATATTTTAAATAAACCTTCTTCATATGAGCAATATAAAATGTTTCTTAAAAAGAATTGTCGTGAGGTAAACTCCCCATGGCCATCAACAAATCTACCACTTGCTTAGCCTCGAGCACATCGTGTACCCGAAGCAGGTTGGCTCCCTTTAGCAAACCCGCCGTATGCAGTACCGTGGTTCCGTTCAGTGCATCTTTAGCCTCTACCCCGAGGGTTTTGTACACAACCGATTTGCGACTTACCCCTAGTAATACAGGAACCTGCAGCATAGCGAAAGCATCCAATTGGCGGATCAACTCAAAATTATGCTCCGCAGTTTTAGAAAAGCCAATGCCAGGATCTGCAATCAAATCAGTAATGCCTGCCTGCCGGCAAAAGCCAATCCGCTCAATAAAAAAATCCAGCACCTCCCGGGTAACCTCTTCGTAGACAGGATTCTTTTGCATGGTTTGCGGATCACCTTTCATGTGCATGATGATATATGGCACTTTGAGCGCAGCAACCGTTTCAATCATTGCCCGATCAAGCAAACCCGCACTTACATCGTTTACCATACCTGCACCCGCTTCCACAGACGCGGCAGCTACTTTTGAATAGAAAGTATCCACGGACAATACAGTTTCCGGATAAGCCTTTGCCAGTGCTTTAAATACTGGAATCACCCGGTTCAGTTCTTCCTCCACATCTACCCGATCGGCTCCGGGTCTTGTGCTTTGTCCTCCAATATCGAGGATTGCAGCTCCCTCAGCAATCATTTTACCAGCTTTTGCCATCACTCCAGTTATGCTTTGCTCCCGGCTTTCTGCATAAAAACTATCAGGTGTTATGTTAATAATTCCCATAATAGCCGGCGGATGCAGGCTCAGCAGCCTTCCTTTTGTATTGAGTGTGTACATTCCTTTATTTTTGACGCTGCAAAGGTGCAGGTTTTCTTCAGCAAGCAAGCCAGAGGAATCCATCATCCTTTAAAGGAAAATGAAATTATGGAAAAAACCATTGGGCAATATAACCGGGTAATTGACTCGGCGCGGGACATTTTTATAAAAAAAACTAAAGATTACGGCACAAGCTGGCGGGTATTACGCCCGATTAGTGTGGTAGATCAGCTATATATTAAAGCCCGCCGGATACGCAACCTGCAGGAAGGTAACATACAACTTATTGCCGATGACATCCCATCTGAATTTAAAGGCATCATCAATTATGCCGTGATTGGATTAATACAACTGCACCTGGATAATGAAGAAATTGAGGAGTTACAGGTATCTCAGTGCGAGGCATCTTACGAGCAATTTGTAGGGGCTACAAGGTCCCTGATGCAACAAAAAAACAATGATTACGGCGAAGCATGGCGCGAAATGAGCCAGGAGAGTTTTGCCGATTTGATTTTAATGAAACTTTATCGTATGAAGCAGATTATACGCAATGAAGGCAATACCCTGATCAGCGAGGGGCTGGAAGCCAACTATATGGATATACTCAATTATGCCGTTTTTGCCATGATATTGCTGGAAAACCCGGTTCGGCTGAATGCTTAGGAAAAAATATTGGTTATGAAAACAACTGTTCAGGTTTTAAGAGTTTTAGTCGGGGTATTATTTATTTTCTCGGGTTTGGTAAAAGCAAATGATCCGAGCGGACTAGCCTATAAAATGGATGAATATTTTGCTGTATGGGGTTGGGACTGGGCATCAACTTATAGTCTTTTCCTGAGCATGGCTATGAATATTTTCGAAATTGTAGCCGGGGTAGCATTGCTTTTAGGCTGGAAGTCAAAATTAAATACTACCCTGCTTTTGCTGCTGATTATTTTCTTTACCTACCTTACGGGTTACGCTGTTTTCAGTGGAAAAATAAAAACCTGTGGCTGTTTTGGAGATTGCATTCCGCTGCTGGCCTATCAATCCTTTATAAAGGACTTGATATTGTTTGCCATGATTCTGGTTTTATTTAGATATAATGGCTTGATAAAACCCTTTCTACCGATAAGGGCAAACCTATTCCTGATGATGCTTTCCCTCGGATTTGTATTCTGGGGTCAATTGTATGTAGTTAAAAATCTACCCATTGTAGATTGTCTGCCCTATGCTAAAGGGAATAATTTGCTGGAAAAAATGGAGCCCCCCAAAGGATCGGTACCGGATAGCATTGCGGTGATGTACACCTATGAAGTATCTGGGAAAACGGTGCAATTTGAAGCCTCAACTTTTCCCGATGATTTTGATGAGGAGCGGTATAAATATATTGACCGGGAAAATGTGGTAGTCCGAAAGGGCAATGCTACACCGCCTATTCAGGATATGGCCTTTTATACCCAAAATGGCACAGATACCACAAAAATGCTTTTGGGTTCAGACACCCCTTACCTGTTGTTTTTTGCAAAAGATTTTAACGGAGAAAAGCCCGACTGGTATGAATTGTTTACCAAAATTTATTCTATTGCAAAGGAAAGGAAAATACCTGTTTTTCTGCTAACCAACCAACCTAAGCATGCTACACAGTTTTTCAACGAAAACCGCCAATTTAAAATTCAGGTAATTACCTGCGATGGTACCGTTATGAAATCGATGTTGCGAACCAAAACCGGCTTGATTGCCATGAATGGGGCTATTGTGAAAGAAAAATGGGCCGAAGCCAATATGAATGATATTGTCAGATTTCTTAATGATGGAAAAATCCAATAATCTCAATTATCTGTGCTAAAGATCATCGACCGATATATTCTCAAAAAGTTTTTTGCAACATTTTTGTATGCCATTATTTTGCTCACTTTTATCACCGTGGTAATAGATATAAGCGAAAAAGCAGATGATTTTGTAAGCTCCGGCTTGAGCACCGGTGAGATAATTACCAAGTATTACATAGGATTCATTCCACATATAGTGAGTATGCTTTTCCCACTTTTTGTATTTATCTCCATTATATTTTTCACTTCAAAAATGGCTGGTCGAAGCGAAATTGTTGCCATTCTTGCTAGCGGAACCTCTTTCAACAGGTTTTTGAGACCTTATTGGATTGGTGCATTTGTTTTCGCTATGGTTCTTTGGTTAGGAAACCGCTATGTAATTCCTAAGGCCAATATATTACGTACCGAATTTCAGACCCGCTATATTGATAAAAATAATTATACTACCAATAGTGGCAGTGCCATGTACTTCCGAAACGACTCTACCCATTACGGACAGGTATCCTATTTTGATACCGCTACCAAAAGAGGTTCTTCCTTTATACTTCAGGAAATAAAAAATAACAAGCTGGTGAAAAATATCCGAAGTGAATATCTCATCTTCGATACTTCCACCAATAATTGGTTGCTGCAAAGTGTGATTGTAAGAACCATCAATGACAATAAGGAGACCATATCCTCATTGGACAGCCTTTACATCGATTTGAATTTTAAACCCAATGAGTTTGTAAAAACTGAATTCACCAAAGACGTATTGACAACGCCGGAACTAAGTGAATTAATTACCAAGGAAAAGCTGAGGGGCAAAGAGGGAATCAATGATTTGATTGTGGAACGTTACCGGCGGGATGCTTCTCCGGTCTCCATTATCATCTTAACAGTTATTGGCGTTTCGGTTTCGTCACGCAAGGTTCGGGGGGGGAGTGGCTTCCATATAGCCATAGGATTTATTACCGCTTCCCTTTTTATATTGACAGACCGTTTCAGTACTATATTTAGCACCAAAGGTAATTTTCCACCACTGTTGGCAGCATGGACACCAAACCTGATTTTTATGGTTGTAGCAGTCATTCTTTATATGCGAGCCCCTAAATAAGGATGCATTTTCCGCAGTATATCTTCTTCTTATTGTGAATCAGGCAGTCTTTCATAAAAATGATATACTAAAGTTATCCTAATAGCAAGGTATTTGCCAACCTTCTTAAACATCAAACGTTGAAATCTGCAACAAAAACATTAAACAAAATGAAAAAATTTACAACGGCCACTTTGGCCTTAGCCATGATGTTAGGAGTAGCTGCAACTGCCTCTGCTCAAACGGTAGTAGATATTGCCGTAGGTTCAAAAGATCACTCTACATTGGTAGCGGCTGTAAAAGCTGCCGGATTGGTTGAAACTTTAAGCGGTGACGGGCCTTTTACTGTATTTGCTCCAATCAATGCAGCTTTTGACAAATTGCCCGAAGGAACCGTTGCGAGCTTGCTTGAGCCAGCCAACAAGGCTACGCTTAGTTCAATTCTTACCTATCATGTGGTGGCCGGAAATATTGATGCAGCTGCGGTTGGTAAGGCTATTGAAGCCGGTGAAGGAAAAGCTGTACTTACCACTGTTCAGGGTGGAAAATTGACTGCTATGGTGAAAGACGGAAAAGTAGTTCTGATAGACGAAAAAGGTGGATATTCAACGGTTGTTGCTACCGATATAAAAGGCACTAACGGAATCGTACATGTAATTGATACGGTTGTTATGCCTAAATAAGGATTGTTTTGATTAATTTTTAGAAAGAACCCCTGCCATTTGGTAGGGGTTCTTTCTTGGGTAAAACCATGGATAAATGGGCTAATTTACCTACCTTTGCCCCCCCCGAATAAAAAACCATCGGGAGTATCGCATGTTATTATTAAACAAACAACTAAACGCAGATGCACAGGAGACAGGTGGTGCGGCCCCCGAGGCTGACAACACCCCTACTGCGACAACAAAAGCACCTGAAGCGGAGGCCGCTTCTGAAGTTGCAGAGGCAACTCCAGAAGTAGCGGAGCCAACATCCGATGTAGTAGAAGCAACACCCGAAGTAAGTGGAGCATTTACCGTAGACGAATCTGTTGAATTTCCTGATTTGGATGTACAGCCAGCTGCCATCGAGTTGCCGGTAGCCGAAGTATTGGCTACTGCTCATGACGATTTCGACTGGAGTATTGACAAGAGGAATGTAAGCGTGTACAGCAAGGCAGACCGTGAAAAGTATGACAAAGTGTATGATGAAACATTCCGTTCTATTACCGACAACGAAATGGTGGTAGGTATCGTAGTAGGATTGACCAACACAGATGCAGTAATCAACATTGGTTTCAAAAGCGATGGTCTGATCAGCTTAAATGAATTCCGCGACACACCCATTAAAGTGGGTGATGAAGTTGAAATCATGGTGGTTGAAAAAGAGGATCGCGATGGCAATCTGAACCTTAGCCGTCGTCAGGCTCGTATCTCCCGTGCATGGGAACGTATTGTGGACGCACACCGCACAGGTGAAGTGGTTACCGGTACTGTTACCAGCAAAACGAAAGGTGGTTTGATCGTTGATGTATTTGGTATGGAAACCTTCCTGCCGGGCTCTCAAATTGACGTGAAGCCTGTAACTGACTACGATCAGTTTGTGAACAAAACCATGGAATTCAAAGTGGTTAAGGTAAATGAAACCATTAAGAACGCCGTTGTAAGTCACAAAGCACTGATTGAAAGCGATATCGAAGCACAGCGTGCTGAGATTATGGCGAAGCTTGAAAAAGGCCAGGTTCTGGAAGGAACGATCAAGAACATCACCGACTTTGGTGCGTTCATGGATCTTGGTGGCTTAGACGGTCTGTTGTATATAACAGATATCAGCTGGGGCCGAATCAACCATCCAAGTGAGGTGTTGAAACTAGATCAGAAACTGAACGTGGTAGTACTTGACTTTGATGATGACAAAAAGCGTATTAGTCTTGGCCTGAAGCAATTGACTCCTCACCCATGGGATGTACTTCCAGAAGGAATGAATGAGGGAGAAGTGGTAAAAGGTAAGGTTGTAAATATTGAAGATTACGGTGCGTTCCTCGAAATCATGCCGGGTGTAGAAGGTCTGGTACACGTAAGTGAAATTACCTGGGCCAATACCCCTGTAAATGCGAAGGAATTCTTTAAGCTGAATGATGAGCACGAAGCCAAAGTGGTAACCCTTGATAAGGAAAACCGCAAGATGAGCCTGAGTATCAAGCAGATGACAGACGATCCTTGGAGCACAATCGAAAACATCTATCCAACCGATAGCCGTCACGATGGTGTGGTTAAAAACATTACTCCTTATGGTGTATTTGTTGAACTGAAGCCTGGTATCGGTGGAATGATCCACATCAGCGACCTGAGCTGGTTGAAGCGCTTGAACCATCCTAGTGAGTATACCAAGGTAGGAGAACCTATTGAAGTGATTATCCTCAACATTGATAAGGATGGCCGTAAGTTGCAGTTAGGACATAAGCAACTGGAAGAAGATCCATGGAATTCTCTTGGTGAAACTTTCCCTGTAGGATCGCTGCACGAAGGTACCGTTACCCGTAAGGATGACAAAGGTGCTTTGGTAAGCTTGCCTTATGGTTTGGAAGGATTTGCTCCTGCCCGTCACCTCAGCAAGGAAGAAGGTACTACCGTTAACCTTGATGAGACCACTGAGTTTATGGTAATTGAGTTCGACCGCAACGAAAAGCGGATCGTACTTAGCCATTCCCGCATCTGGGAAAAAGTGAAGCAGGAAGAAGTAGCTGCAGAGCGCAAAGAGCGTGCTGCGGAAACTGAAAAAACCAAGAAGGCTGTTAAGACGCTTCAAAGCAAGGTTGAAAAGACCACTTTGGGTGATCTGGGCGTTCTGGCTGATCTTCGCAAAAAACTGAAAGACGACGAAAACGAGACCCCCGAGTAATTGTAAAATTATCTTGTAAATCTCTTCATACAAAGAGGCGTTTCACTGGTTGAAACGCCTCTTTTTTTTATAGATTTAAAAACAAAAAAGTATTATTCGAAATTCAGTAAAATATTCTCCCTCCCCTTTTTTACCTGATAAGTATTATTTATTATCTGGGTACTTCTACCCTTTCAATCATTTGTGCAATCATGTTTTCCGGGGTAAGTCCTTCCATTTCTTTCTCTGGAGTTAGAATAATACGGTGTCGCAGAACTGCCGGTGCTACTTCAAGAATATCATCGGGCAGAACAAAATCCCGCCCCCGGATGCCCGCAATCGCCTTTGAAGCCTGCAAAATACTTAAGGAGGCCCTGGGAGAGGCGCCAAGATACAAATCACCATTGTTACGGGTTTCTGCAACAATAGAAGCGATATAACGCAACAGTTTAGGCTCCACTACCATTTGACGAACCATGTGACGAAACACAGCAATATCTTCCGGAGTCAGCACGGGTTGTACTTCTTTTAAAAGATCTCCAGCCTGTTGAAATTGTTGCTTTTCCAGAATCAATATTTCTTCTTCGAGTGTAGGATAGTCTACATTAATTTTAAAAAGAAAGCGATCAAGCTGAGCTTCGGGTAAACGATAAGTGCCTTCCTGCTCAATAGGATTTTGTGTAGCTATTACCAGAAATGGAGAAATCATCGGATAAGTGGTGCCATCAATGGTTACCTGTCGTTCTTCCATTACCTCAAACAACGCGGATTGTGTTTTTGCAGGAGCCCGGTTAATTTCATCTATAAGGATGATACTTGAAAATATGGGGCCCCGTTTAAACTGAAATTGAGCATCACTCGGATTAAACACAGAAGTGCCTAATACGTCACTCGGCATTAAGTCGGGGGTAAACTGTAGTCTTGAGAAAGGAAGTTGCAGGCTTTTAGCCAGCAACTTCGCACTGAGGGTTTTGGCAACCCCGGGCACACCTTCTATTAAAAGATGGCCATCGCTCAGCAAGCCTGCAACCATCAGATCAATCATAGCTGTTTGACCCACTACAATGGATCCAATAGAATCCCTTATTTTTTGAATGGCTTCTGTTAATCTGTTTAGGTCTGTTCTTTCCTGAAATAGTGAATCCATGAATGACGATATAATTGGTTTACATGCCGAAACTAAGAAATATCAAATATATGCGTTCTCCTTTTCTTTAATCTATCCCCAATCTGCGGGCAAGCAATAAACAAACTGCAATTACGACTACACTAATATAGCCAAGCCATTGGTAATTGTAAATACGCAATTGCTCATCGCTATAAACTACCACACCAGCCAATATACTCGCAGCACCAGTAAATAATTGCTGCACACTACTATTAAAACTCATAAAACTTCCTCTTGATGAGGGCTGTACCACCTGACTTACCATCGCCTGTGTTGTGATGGTCCGTCCATTGGCCATACCAAACCAAAAGCCGAAAGGAATCAATACCACAGCAAAAGACCAGGCAGGCGGCAAGTTGGTTATTATCAGCACAGGAAAAAGAGATAGAAAACCAGCAATGGTGAAAATCTTCAACTTTCCATGGCTATCTGCCAGCCTGCCCCAATATAGTCCACCAATAATGGTTACTACCCCGCCCACCATATAAATAATTGGGGTTTGATCACGGCTGAACCCCATATTGAACTCCATATACGGGTTGATGAAAGGGATGATTAAAAAATGACCAAACATAATGCAACCACTTAAAAGCAAAGCAGCACGTTGGGTTGGCACAGAAAAAGTGGTGCGGATGGTTTTAAGAATATCGACCCGTGGCTTACCCTCCAAAAGATGAGATGTAACGGAGGGAACATATTTTATAACTGCAATAAGCACCACAAATCCCACCCCAACAATCAGGTAAAAAGGTGCATGCCAACTGAAAAACTTTGCGAGGTAAAGACTAAGGGGAACTCCGATAACGGAGGCCATGGAAAATGCAGCCATCAACCAACTCATGGCTCTGCCCCGGCGCTCATAGGGTATCAGATCGGCCACAATGCTCAATACCTGTGCACCAATTAGTCCACCAAAAAGACCGGCCACAATACGAGCACAGATAAGGAGGGTATAGGTTGGAGCAAGAGCACACAGCAAGGTACCTATCAAAAATCCTATATAACCCGCCACCAGCACTTTCTTGCGGTCGTAACGATCCACAAAAAAAGCAGCCAGAATGCCTGTAAAAAATGCAGCAAAATTATAAGAGGCTACCACCGCTGCAAACTGTCCTGCGTTGATGCCAAAATATGGCATCAGAAAATTACCCAATGGCATCAAGATCATAAAATCAAGAATATGGGTAAAATTGATGGCAGCAAGCAGTAATAAAACAGCCCTTTCCTTTGAGGTCATGTACCTGATATAAATTTAGCCTGCTATAAAAAAAGACCGTGAAATAATGAATTACATCAATTCGCGGATATCTTCAATAATTCTTTTTGCAATATTATTTGCCTTGCTTTCGTAATCACTCTCACTGTAAATCCGAATAATAGGTTCCGTATTGCTTGTTCGCAGGTGCACCCAATCCGATTCAAATTCTATTTTTAACCCATCCTCAGTATTGATGGGTTGGTTTTTATACTTCTTTTGAATGGCGGAAAAAATCTTATTTACATCCAGCCCATTACCTAGTTCAATTTTATTTTTACTAATAAAATAATGAGGATAAGTGCGACGAAGTTGATCGATATTTTTTCCGGAGGTAGCCAGATGCGACAAGAACAAAGCAATTCCAATCAGGGCATCTCTTCCATAATGGAAATCTGGTACAATGATTCCACCATTACCCTCGCCCCCAATTACAGCCTCAACAGCTTTCATCTTTGTAACCACATTTACCTCGCCCACAGCGCTGGGAAAATATTCTCCTCCATGCGCCAATGTAATTTCTTTGAGCGCTTTGGTGCTGCTCATATTACTTACGGAGTTCCCCTTCTTATGTTTCATGATGTAATCGGCCACAGCTACCAGCGTAAACTCCTCCCCAAACATCTCTCCGTCGCCACATACAAAAGCCAGCCTGTCTACATCAGGATCGACTACGATTCCCAGATCCGCTTTTTCCTTTATTACTTTATGGCTGATATCACTGAGGTGTTCGGGCAATGGCTCCGGATTATGGGCAAATTTTCCAGTTATCTCCCCATTTAAAACAGTAATAGCAGTTACCCCAAGGGCTTTTAAAAGGGCAGGTACAAACAGTGCGCCCGTACTATTGATGGCATCTACCACCACCTTATAATTTTTGGCGGCAATGGCTTCCCGGTTTACCAAAGGATAGGCCAGTACAGCCTCTATATGTTTTACCATATAGGTGTCATCCTGCGTAAGCTTTCCCAGTTTGTCAACAGTCGCGAATTTAAAAGCGTCCGCTTCGGCAAAGGAAAGCACCTGTTCTCCATCTTCCCCATCCAGAAATTCACCCTCTTCATTCAGAAGTTTCAAGGCATTCCATTCACTTGGGTTGTGGCTTGCTGTAATAATAATGCCACCGGCCGCGTTTTCAGCCGGCACTGCAAATGCAACAGTTGGTGTAGTACTCAGACCCAGATCCACAACATCTAATCCCAATGCAATTAGCGTGTTGGAAACCATAGAACTAACCATGGCACCACTAATACGGCCATCCCGGCCAATCACTATCTTTTTTCCTTTACCTCTTTGCAAAATCCAGGTGCCATAAGCTGCTGCATATTTTACCACGTCCACAGGAGAAAGCCCTGCACCAGGAATACCGCCAATAGTTCCACGTATTCCAGAAATCGATTTAATTAATGCCATTTTATGTTTTGGTGTTTAAAAATAACCCTATCAAATGAAAGGGTATTGCTATACAAGATAGCATTCTTTATGTTAATCCACTCCATCTCCAGTAAGTAACCCACCGGTACCTACCCTGATGCCATTGGTCCATCGCTTTTCCAATCCATTGTAACCCCACACAAAATCTACTCTAAATACCTTCAAAACATTTGAAATTCCCAGAAAAACCTCATAATAATTTCTATTTTGATCCACATAAAACATATTGGTACCCGTTACAAGTCCAATATTAGCCCTACGTATCAGCGGTATTTTATTGGTCAATAAGCCATTTAATCGCCATTCCAGATGCCCCTTTGCATAAAACCGGTCGCGTGTACTGTTGGCATAGTAAGGTGCCAATTGAAAACTGCTGCCATAGGGAGCGGCAGCAATGATTTGGTTCCCCATAAAATGCTGCCAGTCGGGTAGTTGGACATTATTATTGTTGAAAAAACCTCCTCCTTCAATTTCATAGGTTACACCCCCCCCTAACTTCAGGTTCAGGTCATCCCTCATTTTTAGGGCCCATTTCCCGAAATCTACATCACTCCCCAATATATTTTTCCAACCATTGGTAATAGATAGGGTAAAAACCGGAGCCTCGCTTGGTGTACCAACAAGCCGGTAAGGATATTGAATATACTTAACCCCTGGCTGATAACGAAGGATTGACGTGGTAATAAATGCCTGGTGTTTCTCAAAAAAACCAGCAGGAAGTTCCTCTGGATAGTTCGATGTAAAAGCCCTTCCTTTAAAAGAGTTCCATCGGTAGCTGGTATCGGTATTATCAAGTGGCTGCCTGTCCTCCCATGCCATGGACAGCCTGAGCGATAGTCCTCTTGCTATATTTTTAGAGGCGGCTACCTGTCCATATGCTTTTTCATAAACCTTTAGATAATTCACCCCGTAAATAAGAGTACCTATGGTATTATTCAGGGGCAATAAGGTAGACACCGGATTCAACTGAAATACGCTACGCCCTGCGGCAAAGCTCAGGTTGATTCGTTTTTTATAATCCACCCCAATCCGACGGTTAGCATTCAAATCAAAATTAAAACGATTGGTAGCCGTACTGAATCTTACATGCGGAGAAATACTAAAGGCGCCGGTATCTGTTCGTTTGGAATAAACAGGCTGTAAGTCCACTACCCATTGCTCTACTGTGTTGTATGAAACAGAGCGAAGAACAGAAGGGACAAATAAACTGCTTCTTTTTTTATAACTCGAATAAGTTTGCCCCTGCAATAAAAAACCGATTATAGAAAACTTGTTGGAGATTTTACTCAAAGAATCGAGGTAAGCGGGATCCTTGAATTTTTTCTCCAATGAATCTTTTTTTACATAATCTTCTCTTTCTTCTATGCTTAGCGGCACCGGCCGTAAGCTATCCCAGAAAGCAATGGTTTTTTTATTGGCAGATGTATCAATAATTTTGATAATATTATTTTTCCAGAACCTTTCAGGCAATGGTTTCAAGTTGTAATCGCTGTAAACTGCCGAAAAATCGGCCGCTGCCTTAAAACCAAGAATCCCAAAATCAGCCCTGAAACGGGTGTATTGTGGCACCCATAACTGTTGCTTTGTGGCCACCATTTCCTGAGTCACACGCAAGGTATCTACAATTTCTATCTGTGAGGTTTTGGTGAGATACAGGTCCGCGCCATGCACCCGCCAGCTCCCTTCAATAATTTGAATAAAACCCGCACTAAAAAGAGGCTCATATAACCTTTTAGGAAATACCCTGATTTTGTTGATTTCCAGTCCATCCTGATAGAAGGAACCTTCGTAGCGGTAATTATAAAAACTGAGTGCGTTGTCGCTTATGGGCGATACAAATCCACGACTGTTAAGCCCCGAAATCGAGATATTATTCTCGTAAAAATTCAAATCCATGGTTTGCGGACTATTGAACCCAAAGCCTTGACTGTTACCGCTGACTTTTGCAGAAATGACTTCTTCGCGGTAATCCCCGTTTTTCTTCTTGCTGTATCGGGTAAGCGATTCACTAAAATAAATAATGCCTTTACCTGTACTATCAATCACATCTTCATTCGTATTTACTTTCCGTCCAAGAATACGTTTAGGTACTTTTTTTGTACGCATTAAACCTTTCATGTAAACCAACGATTGAATATCTGCCGTTTCTTGCAGGTGCTCTTTTCTTAAAGAAATAGCCTTTCGAATAATTTCATAAGCCGGATCTTCTGCACCAGCCCTTACAACCACCTCATCTAAGGCCACCACCTGTATTTTCAGGGTAAAATCAACCACGAGAACTTCATTTCTTTTCAGTTGAATTTTGCGCTCTTGCTTTTCAAAACCAATATGCGCAGAAATCAATTCATAATTGCCTGATGTTAATTCCAGAACATATTTGCCATCTCCGTTGCTTGTAGTTCCCGCAATCCCACCTTTTATATAAACAGAGGCAAAAGCCAGTGCTTTACCATCTTCATCTGTAACCGTACCTTGTACGGATTGTGCATTTACCCAAATTGGTCCAATAAAAAACAAGAGAAAGAGCAATGAAAAGTAATTGCGTAAGGGTAAAAGTTGCATGATTTCGCTTTAAATGCAAAAGAACTTGAATTGATCCATTTCAAAGGCCAAATAATTGTCAAATATCATTTTGATGCCGGCCGCATGTAGCCACCTGTCATAGAGGCAAAGCCACCGACGAGTCCACCAATAAAGGCGCTTACAATCATAATAGCTACCGGGGAACCACCAAGTGGAAGCAAGTTGGCCATTTTAATGGATAAGATATGGCCATTTGCAGCATCTGCTTTCCAGGTAAGCACCAGCCAAAGTATAAAAATTCCCAAAAAACCGGCAAGCCAGTTTTGCCAACCTTTTTGAGGAACCAGCAGTCCAGCAAGCAAAGCACCGATTGTGTACAACCACCAGGGCGCTTCGTTTGCAAACAAAAAAGCAGCATATCCAAAAATTACAACCAATACTATTGCTATTAAAAATTTCATTCCTATTTTTTTAGTACCCTTATATTTTCAATTGTTCCTTTTATTGGTTCTATTCACTCAGGATTTCCCAGGCTGGAATTTCATAAGCCAAAGGGTGCCCTTTTTAGCATCTGCTTCGTTTTTCAAAACTTTCAGACTATTGTACTCTCCAGCAGCCCATTTGTCTATAAAGCTGTCGTAAAAGGGACTTCCCGGGTTACCCGATTGGCCTCCGGGATAAATTCCGTAAGCCTCCGTTTCATCTGTTAACTGTACTACCATCCGCCAGCTCGGGCCCCATGCCCCGGTAGCAGCATTGATGATGTTTGAACCACCACCTATGGGCAGGTTTAGCCGGCTGAACATAGGCAGGCTGCTTCCCAATAAATGTCGAACCCCGGTCGCTTTGTAGGCGGCCCATTCCCGGGGCATATCCTGCAATTGAAGGGTCGCATTTTTTAATGCCGTGGTTACCAGCTCCGAAAGTGTTTCAATTTGGGGAGTGCGGATATCATCTACAAAATAAAAAGCGGTATCTTTTAACAAAGCTTCTACAAGGGTTTGGTCCTGCGGGTACATCACCTCCAGAGAATCGGGGCGGGTAATATTGTCCAACCAAACGGCTACAGACAATTTTTTCCACCATTGATCAAAAACCACCGGACCTTCCTCTTTGGGGTCAGACCGAAGATTCCACATTTCAAATTTCCGAAGCAGTTCGCTTTCCTCGGCCGTTAAGAGGTCTCTTTGTACATGATTTAGCAAAACAGGCCTTATGGTTTCAGCAAAAACATTGTAATTATCGGTTTGCATTTGCTGCATGCTACGGGCAGTTACTCCGTTCATCTCCCGCAGATAACGATTGATTATGATTCCTCTATATAGCTGATGCAAACCACCGAGGTAAAAAGGGTACGTTGTATCGGCAGGCATTTGGTTGGCTGAGGATACAAAACCGCGCTCTGGATTAACCATATTCAAATTGTCTGTTTGAGGAATATCGGTTTGCCAGGCGTAGGTGCTATCCCATCCGGGCATTACAAAATCCCCCTGCCGCCGCCATTTTGCCGGAAAATCTGCTTGCTGCCACCAGGCAATCTCGTTGCTTTTACTGGCAAATACAAAATTTTGACCAGGACAAGCATATCCTTTAATGGCAGAGAGGTAATCATTGTAATTCTTTGCCCGGTTAAGCATCATAAAAGTTTTCATTTCCAGTGAAGGATCATGGGCAGCCCAACGCACCGCATAAGCTTTGCCATCTTTACTTTCATTGCCATAATTACGATCAAACATTACCGGACCCCATTCGGTCATCGGTATTTTATCTACAAAATCTGCTTTATTTTTAATTTTGATGGTTTCAAGACGCCACTCCGTTTTGATCCATTCCCCGTTAAACAAATATTCATTGCGGGTACTGTCCCGAAATTTCACTTCATAAAAATCCATCACGTCGCGCATGGCGTTGGTTACTCCCCAGGCAATACTGTCGTTAAACCCAATGATGATACCGGGAGCTCCCGGAAAGCTAACACCGGTAACGTTGTATTCAGGCGTGTGGATCTGTAGTTCGTACCAAAGCGAGGGCATGTTAAGTCCAAGGTGGGGATCGTTGCATAAAATAGGTCTTCCCGAGGCCGTCTTTGCTCCTCCAACCACCCAGTTGTTGCTCCCAATATCGGGATGCCTTGGTTCGAGGTGCATCGTCATATCATCCGCATTTACCGTTAGTTTATCCGCTTTGTAAACCGAATCAATAGCAGCGGGTACCGGTATTTTGCCCAAGGTAGTGGCAAAATCAGTTCCTCTTGGCAAAATAGGATCGAGTGAATCGGCCATGATGGGGAATGCCAGTTCAAACAATTCAGCACCAAGATGATTGCGCAGGTTAGTTGCTTCAAAATCATCGAGATCTCTAGCCAGGTCATAACTCATATATTTTAAAAACAAACAAGTCTTCAGAGGTGTCCAGGGCTCAGGAGCGTAATTCAAAATTTTATACTCAATCGGATAGGCAGCAGGCGATAAAGAACTAATCCAGGCATTCACCCCGGCAGTATAGGCATCCAGTGCTTCTTTTAAATCAGGGTATTTTTCAATGAGAGCCAGGGATCTTTCTGCTGCCCACACCATTCCTAACCTGCGAAAATGCCTGTCGCGTAAATCGAGTACGCTGTTTTCACCCACTTTTTCGCCAAACAACTCACACAAACGACCCGCTGCTGCATGTGTCTGAAACTCCATTTGCCAAAGCCTGAACTTACCATGCAGGTAACCCTGCACATAATAGGCATCCTTATCCGTTTGTGCAAAGATATGTGGTACTAAGCGGTCGTCGAGGTAAACAGAAGTAGTTGCCCCTACCGCTGTATTCGGCAATTCCAAGTCAAAAGACTGCTCCAAGGGATCTGCATTTTTCCAGAACCCATGTGAAGGACTCAGCAATTTACCCAATGGAGGGATCGATTGAATAGGATTATTGAGCAGGAATATTAGCCCCCCGGTAATGACAGCACTGATAACAAATGGAATGGCACGCATAGTAGAAAACTTTCAAAGCGTGAAAATAATAAGAATTACCATACCAAAGGCAGCTTAAAGTTGTGGTAACTATCTAAGCCAATAAAATAATGGGACCGTCTAAGACAATATAAATGACTGCTTTATAGATTGAAATTTCATATTTTCGAAAAAGTTCTACTCCTCCCTATCTACTAACAATAATTTTTAAAAAATTATTACCTAAAATAAATGTAATACCAGATTTTCGAATGATAACTACATAAGGTTCAGTTAAGGCTGAAAAAGCTTATCAATTACTCTCTCAACAATCCGTTTTTTGCAGCTATAGTAAAGTGGGCATTTGATGCACTTAATCTGACATTTGGATTTAAATAATGGCGTATTATTCTTCCTTATGGATATTTTTTGTTGCTTTTAAAACAGCCTAAAGCCCGATGTTACCAAAAATAAACTCATCATACTTCTGTGATAATAACCGTGGGAATTGAGAGGTAAGTCTGCTTTATATCGCGAAATCCATAAAAACGGCTATCTTTTGCCAAATTTTCATTTTATGGCAAAGGAAAAAACGGTACAGAAGGCTGCGAAAAAAGAACCAGCCAAAAGTTTAAAGGAAAAACAGGCTCAAAAAAAAGCAAAAAAGGAAAGTAATAAGAATCGCTCTTAACGCCTGCATTCCAACTATGGCCCAACCGGCCCGATTCATCCATTGCAAGGTTTCCCCATCTTGCAATTGACTTTTAAAGAGTTGCTTTCATAGGCTTATTGGTTATGGAAGGGTGTATCGGTCCTGTTGGGTCTATTCTTTAACGTCATTACGCAATGGAAATATTTATTCTTGCGGCTATAGCCGTATTTATTTCAATCGCAAAAATTTCAAAGGGATTGAAAAGCCTGCGAGCTCGCAATGCACTTCCCTTCAGGTAATTAATTATTAAAACGGCCACCTGAATTTACCTTTAGTACAATTCAGATGGCCGCTTTATTGGGGTTCAAATACTACTTATCGCTTCATAACTTTTAAAATTTCATTATTAGCAAGTTTAATGATGTAGATACCATTGGGTTGACTGCTGAGATCTATCTGTTGGGTAGGTGCCTTTATCATAAACCGCTTCACTATGCGACCATTGATATCGGTTATCACAGCTTCCGTTTTTATCAATAATGGATCGTGGCTTACAACAGTTATTAAGCCCGGAGTTGGATTTGGATATACTATGGACGGCTTATTTTGATCCATGCTATAGTTAAGTTTAACTACCCCGGAATAACTGAATTTGTTATTCTTATCTACTTGCTTTAGCCGGTAATACATCACATCGCTATTGAGTTGGTCTATTCGTCTGTCGCGATAAATGTAGCGTCTTGTTTCTGAGGTGTTGCCGGCTGCCCGCACCGAAGCTATCCGCTTGAAGTTATCGCCGGTGAGCGATCGTTCAATTTCAAACTCGGTTGTGTTTTGCTCGCTTGCGGTAGCCCATTGCAGTATATTATCCTTGTCCTTGTTTTCACCTGTAAAACTCAGCCAGGTTACAGGCAGTATGCTACCAATCGATTTGCATTGTATGTTTCCGGGAATTAATGTTTCGGTATTACCCACCCTATCGGTAGCCAATACAAAAAAGCAATAGTTGCCGCCAGGTGGCAATAAAAAACTCGTATCCGTTCTTCGAACTTCTGGAAACAGCAAACTGTAATTTACTTCATCGGTAGCTATATAAATGCTATAGTAATCTATCCCTACGCCTCCCGCATCGTCCGAGGCTACCCAACTCATAGTTACCTTGTTTTGGTTGGTTACATCAATGCTGATAATATCCGTGGTGGGTGCCACAGCGTCGAGGGTATTGGTATGTATATTGGTAAGTATGCTTTCATTTTCATCAAAAATAATGTCGGCCTTTGCCGCAATGGAATCCAGCGTTTGCGCGTTGAGTACTGGCTTAATTCTAAAAGTTACAAATCCATTACCATAAGCGGGTTGTGTGCTGTCGTGTAGTTTTAATAACCCTGCCAACGGATCGTCGGGCGGGATGAGGGTAATGGGATCAATAGATTGCAACTCCCAGAATATTTGCTTGTTTATTACATCGTAGCCTGCGGTAAGATCCACAAATACACCGGTGCTATCGCGGCTATCGAGGCGGGTATAGTACGATGATAACCCGGGTGGAATTTCGAAGGTTTCGTTGTTGAAACTAACGCTGCCGAGTTCCAATGAAGTAGCATCCTGCTTGGGTTCTACACGGCTTGTAATACGCACATAACGTGCCCTTGCGGTTGCGGTAGAATCATTTTCAAACATGATGGTATAAGGCATCCGGTCTTTGGCATTTATCCAGCGCTTTTCTTCAATGCCTTCGGGGCCTACAATCAGGTTGGGATCTAAGGGGACGAGTACCCACATTTTTTTGCTTGGATCCCATCTGAAACGCAGATTTCTGCGAGTCCCTCCGTTTTTGCAATCTTCCTCATAAAGTCTTGTTCTTTGTCTCCTTGCCTCTTCAAGTCCATCTAATTTCATTATCCTTTGAACCCTTTCTTCATCTGTTTTGCCCTGCTGCCACATGTATTCCCTAACCTCTCTACTGTTGGCGTCAACATCTCTTTCATACTGCTCTTTGTCGAGTTTAATTTTGTATAAACCAACTCCACCAATAATTAAGGAACCTCCACCAGCAACTGCAACGGTTCCCGATGTTACAGCAGCCCCAATATTGGTAATCGCTTTTATGCCGATTGTTTTCACAATTGATTTCAACCCAACTGTAGAAGCGTATTCAGCAGCACCACTTACTCCGAATTCCCCTAGAATTCCTCCAACTTCACCTACAGTAGCTTGAAATATTGCTGCTCCTCCAATTGTTTTAGTCCCCTCCCAAACTACCTTTCCAACACCTTTTCTCTGTTCACTTATAGTTTGAGTTTTTAACGCATCACCAGTTGCCCGGAGAAAGTTGTCGTGATTTATTATTGGAATATCTATCGTTTTAGAGAGGTCAATTTTGCACTCCTCCAACCCCCACACATCCACTCCATTCGCAGGATTATTTCCCACATACTGATACATACTTGTGGCATCAGTATATTCCAAAGGATCCCGCTGATTAAATACTCCATTTTCTGGAGAATAATTCCGGTAAAAAAAGCGATAGCTGGCAGTGGCACTGTCGTACTCCTGCCCGGTAAAACCAATGCGGTTGCTGGCAATAGATGCTGCTAACGGATTATTCATACTATCAAATCTCAACAATTTTCCAAATGCATCATACCGATAAGATTCTACCAACCTGCCGTTGCCATTGGTAAGCGCTTCTATACTGCCCAATTCGTTGGCATGATAGTAGTACGAGTGGCCATTGTTATCCTGCAAAACGGGAGAAAGCATGCCACTGTAAATGGTTCTATTCAGTAGGGCCTGACTACCATCAAGTTCCTCAATTTGTACCGCACCACTATAGGTGTAGTTTTTTACCTGCCCATTAATGGTTTTACGTGTTCTGCGGCCAAAGGCATCGTATGCGTAGGTAATTACCCGGGTAGGCGAAGCAGAATCTTTCACCAACCTGTTTTCTCCATCGTAGGTTTTATAGTAACTACCATCGTAGGTAATATTGCCTTTACCATCAAATGTAAAGCTGCTAACATTTACACCCAACATCTGGTTCAGGTTGTTTTTGGTGTAGGCTAGTGGTGTGCCATTGATACTTGCAGCAGTGCGGTTTCCTGCTGCATCGTAGGTATAACTATTTTGCGCAGTACCTCGTTGGTATTGTGTCAGGCGGTATTTGGCATCATAGGTAAATGTTTCGCTAAGCGCCGGGTTGTTATTGCGGGTAATATTTGTTTTGTTCCGTTCCTTATCATAGGTAAAACTGCTTTGCTGTATGGAGCCACTTGCTGCCGTGCTATTCAAACTAATCAGTCGCCCTGCAAAATCATATTGCATTTGGGTGCTCGAACCGTTGGCAAATGTTTTGGCAGTTTGTTGGTCGGCATTGTTGTAGCTGTACGATGCTATCAGTACGCTGTCTTTGGTCATTTGCACCAACCGGTTGCGTGCATCAAAACTTTTTACAATGATGGTTCCGTCCGGGTATCGGGTGGTTTGGGTTCTACCCGCCACATCATAGGCATAATTCGTTGTTCTTGCACCAAAGGTTTCGGATGTAATGCGGTTTAAGGCATCGTAATTAAAAGTTACCGTACCCTGATTATTGGTGGCAGTAACAATTCTACTCAATGCGTCATAACCGTAAGTGTACACGTCTCCGCCGGGCAATGTTTTGGTAATCATCCTGTTTAGCACATCGTAGCTGTAGTTGATGGTTTTAGCATCTGCCATTCTTAGCGTTATTAAGTTGCTCTTGCTATCGTAGCTGTACTGCTGATAGGTTCCATCGGCATAGGTTATCCTGCTGCGGCGGTTTAAGACATCGTAAGTATAGTTAGTTACATTGCCATTTTCGTCGGTAAGCGATGTGGCATTGTTAGCCGCATCGTAGCCTACCGTTACCACACCGCCTATATTGTTGGTATAGGTAGCTACGCGGTTTCGGTTGTCGTAGGAAAAATTACTGGTGCGCCCTTCCCGATCGGTTATCGAAACTATATTATCATTGTTGTCGTATCCGTACTGCCAACTGTTGCCCAAGGGATCGGTTAGTTTGGTCACCCTATCGAGGTTATCGTAACTAGCAGTAGTTACGCCACCATTGCCATCGGTGTAGCCAGAAAGATTACCGTTTTTATCATAGCTGTATTTTGCCATGCTTCCGGTATTGTCGCTCACTTCGGTGAGGCGGTTTAGCCGGTCGTAACTAAACACATACACCTGCCCGTTTGGCATAGTAGCGGATATAATGTTTCCATTAGCATCTCGCTCTAGCTGGGTGTCGTCACCAATTTTATCAGTAAATTGCTTCAGGTTTGTCTGCTTGTCATAAGCAAATTGCATGGTTTTATTCAGCGGATCGGTAATGGAAAGAATATTGTCCATGCCATCGTAGGCAATCTTTGTCTTTTGTGCCACCGCATCAGTTACACTCGCAACCCTATTGCTCGCATCATAACCTAAAAAGGTGGTTTCGTTGTTTTGGTTGGTAAAAGATACCATATTGCCTGCAGCATCGTAGTTCATAAGTAGCTCCTGATTTATGGGATCGGTAATTTTTTTCATGCGACTTAGTATATCGTATGCCGCTGTAGTGGTTTGCCCTCTTGCATTGGTGTAC
>JBBQXO010000008.1:0-65765 GCA_038209595.1 Chitinophagales bacterium | reverse complement strand
ATTTTTTTGAAAAAATAAAGCAATCGCTTTCGATAAACAAAAGTCAATTTATTGAAAATAAATAGTAACATCTTTACAGGTACCTTTATAAATCGCTTATATAAAGACTTCCTTTATTATACTTGATAGAGACGAAATGCGTTACGGCTCTATTGTAATTGTGGATGTTATCAAATAGATGTTATCAAATAAGTATAACGACCTTTCAGCGGTTTTTAGAGATACCCATCAGTATATAAAAAACATCAATACATTCAAATAATCGGCAGATCTGTTTCTTAGTCCTTACAACAATATTTATACTGCCTCAATTCTTTTCGCACAACCTACTAACAGATATTCAAAAAAAGGAACAAGCATTTAAGACTGCACACTCTCCCCTTCTTTCTCCATCATCAGGTAAGCTTTTATAAACCCGTCCAACTCCCCATCCATTACAGGCTGAATATTACCAACTTCATAATCCGTACGATGGTCTTTGATCATTTTGTAGGGGTGAAACACATAACTTCTTATCTGGCTACCCCACTCAATCTTCTTTTTACCGGCATTGGCGGCATCTTTGATGGCATTCCGCTTTTGTAATTCAATTTCATACAAACGGCTTTTCAGCATTTGCATCGCTTTTTCGCGGTTACCCAACTGATTGCGTTCGGTCTGACAAATCACCACAATGCCAGTGGCCAAATGGGTTAACTGTACTTTGGTCTCCACCTTGTTTACATTCTGTCCACCTGCTCCGCCACTTCGGGATGTTTCCATTTTTACGTCGCTGTCTTTCAGGTCTATTTCAATGGTATCATCCACCAACGGATATATGTATACGCTTGCAAAAGAGGTATGGCGGCGGGCATTGCTATCAAAGGGCGAAATACGTACCAAACGGTGCACCCCGCTTTCGGCTTTTAAAAACCCATACGCAAATGAACCATCAAACTGATACGAAGCACTTTTGATACCGGCTCCATCGCCTTCGGTATAATCGAGTTCGGTAACCTGCCAGCCTTGTCTTTCGCCGTACATGCGGTACATACGAGCCAGCATTTCGGCCCAGTCCTGACTTTCAGTACCCCCTGCCCCACTGTTAATTTGTACCACGGCTGGCATTTCGTCTTCGGGCTGATTGAGGGTGCTTTTAAATTCAGCTTCCTCAATAGATTCGTGTGCATTATCAAAGGCCTGCTGTGTATTTTCTTCCGTCTCTTCGCCTTCTTTCCAGAATTCAAAAAGTACCGCAAAATCTTCTACAGCGGTTTGCATCTTATGAAAAAGATTAATCCAGAACTCATTCTGCTTGATATCTTTGAGAATAGCGGTAGCCCGGTCGTTGTCGTCCCAAAAACCGGGAGACAGACTTAGTTGCTTATCATTTTCAATTTTGGCTTGTCGGTTAGCGACGTCAAAGAAACCTCCTCAAGACCAGCATACGGTCCCTCATATCGTTCAATTTTTCAATAGTCATAAGGCGCAAAGGTAAGATATGTTAACATAAGAAAATGTTGTAATGAACCGGGGTATAAAGTTCTCTTTTCTAACTTAGAAAGGCATCATAATCTGTAGGGAAAGACACCGGGATTTCCTACATTGCAGGCATGTTTAGAATGATCCAACTTGCTTTTTGTATGGGGCTTTTTACAGGTACCCATCCCTTGCTGGCTCAAACAACGGTCAGTTTACCTGCTTCGCTCACCATCCACTTGGGCGACTCTACGGGTGTTGAGATCGCAGCCCTTATCAAGCAGCCGCTTTCAGGCATCCTGTTTATTCATATACATGAAGATGAAACAACGGCGGTACAGGCAGTTATCCAATATCTGGACAGTACCCAACAAGGATCATTTATCACCCTGCAACATGGCATGGGGCGAAATATCCGATTTACCATGGGGGGATTGCCTTTTCAGTTTGACCCCAACCGTATTTATACAGAAGTCGGCCGGAAGAGTACACTGAGTAAATCCGGTGTGTACTCCGATGCAGCTTGCAAAGAAGTCACTAAACTTTCCAATGCTATCTTATCTCAATTTGTAGAAGGGAAAAAGCTGCTTGTAGCCCTGCACAACAATAGCGATAAAGGTGGGCTCAGCATTCTTTCTTATCAAAAAGGAGGCATTTATGCCAGCGATGCCTCCAAGGTAGCGGTTCAAAAAAACAAGGATGCAGATGATTTTTTTTATACCACTTCAGAGCGGGCTTTCCAGTTTTTTAAAAAGAAGGGGTTTAATGTAATGTTACAGAACAATGCCACCGTTACCGACGATGGCTCTTTATCGGTGTATGCGGGCAACATGGGGGTCGATTATATAAACCTTGAAGCCCAGCAAGGACATTTGAACGAACAAAGAAAAATGCTGAACGCTGCGACAGAATACATCAGGATGTATTTCCCGGAGGCATTTCACAAATAAAAAAGGGCATTTATTAAACGCCCCTGATTCGGTGTGCTGATAAAAAAATAACACAACAATAGAGCGGTAAGGCCTTACTTCTCTATTGTTGTGTAACATAATTGGCGAGCTTTTTCCCTATAGTTTTCAGGCGCCAAAAAAGATATTCTTGCCATTCCAATACGGTATCAGTGCTTACTTTTTCTTTTTCTTAAACATCTCCAGCATGCGGTCGGTTACCACAAAGCCACCCACCACATTAAGGGTACCCAAAATCACGGCAAGAAAACCGAGAATAACCGCCGTTATGTTTTCAGGGCTTGCTTTTCCCATTACAATAATGGCTCCAATAATAACCACCCCATGGATGGCATTGGCGCCACTCATTAATGGGGTATGTAATACACTCGGTACCCGGCCAATAATCTCTATGCCTACAAACATCATCAGAATAACAATATAAATCATTTCCTGATGGGTACTTATCCAATTGAGTATGCTTTCCATAATTTTAATTTTCTATCGGGTAATTGATTAGTTGTTTTGCCCTAACAAATTCTGTATCCTTTCGTTCACAACAGAACCACTATGCGTAATACAGGCACCTTTTACGAGATCATCCTCCCAATCCAAGGCTAGTTCACCTTCCTTGTTCATAAGAATCTCAAGGAAATTCAGGATATTTTTCCCATACATTTTACTTGCGTCAGAAGGGGCGGTACTATACAAATGGCTATCGCCAACAATGGATACAAAATGAAAAGCAACGGTCTGTCCATTTTCAGTCAGTTCAGTGTTACCCCCGGTACTAGCTGCCATATCAATAATAATCGATCCCGGCTTCATCCTCAAAATCATTTCTTTGGTAATGATTACGGGTGCTTTTCTACCAGGGATAGCGGCTGTACAAATAACCACATCGGCTTTGGCAATACTTTCTGACAAACGGTCGCGCTGACGTTGCTTGAATTCGTCTGATTGCTCTACGGCGTAACCACCGGCCGCAGAAGCATCGGCCGCCCCTTCCACCTCAATAAATTTTCCGCCAAGGCTTTGCACTTCTTCTTTTACTGCTGGCCGGGTATCACTTACTTCTACTACGGCACCCAATCGACGGGCGGTGGCAATGGCCTGCAGGCCTGCCACTCCAGCTCCAATGATTACCACCCGGGCAGGAGGAATACTACCTGCAGCCGTCATAAACATGGGGAAATAACGGGGAAGCATTTGCGCAGCAAGCAATACAGCTTTGTAACCGGCAATATTGGCCTGACTGCTCAATATATCCATTGATTGCGCCCTCGTGGTGCGGGGCAACAAATCAAGACTAAAAACGGTTGCCTGCTGTTCGGCAAGGGTTTTCATTTTTTCAGGAGAAAATAACGGCTGATAGTTCCCGATAAAGAGTTTGTCTTTCCAATCATTTTCATGATTCAGGTGAATACTCAGCAGCACGTCACTTCTTTGAAGCACTTCTACCCTGCTACCCATACGGGCTCCGGCAGCTTTGTAGGCATCATCGGAAGCAAAAGCCTTGTGGCCGGCTTCTACCTGTACCATTACTTCAAACCCTTTTTTACGTAAAGCAGAAACGTGCTCGGGTAGCAAGCTTACCCTTGTTTCCGGCGATGGCTCCGCCAAAACTCCTATTATCATGCACGCAAGGTAAAGAAATGGAATCAATATTTTAGCAAGCGTCTATCGGAAAGGACCTATTAGAATCGAATAGTAAAATCTTGTTTGACCAGGAACTCTTCTTTGAAAAAAACCAGCCCGATAAAGAAGAGATCGATCGTCATTTTTACCCGGGGATCCTTTTTTACTGTTTCCCAGGCTTCTTCCATTTCAGCACTCCAATGGATATCGTCAAACACCACCATGCTGCCTTGGTGCAACGAAGGGTATAAAGTCTCAAAATAGCGCAAAGTAGGCTCCTTCCGGTGGTTCCCGTCTATGTAAGCCAAATCAATCGAACCAATTTTCGGTAACACTTCGGTAAGCGTATCGTCAAAATTACCGGGGGTAATGGTTATATTTTCCAGCCCAAGTTTCTTAAAATTCTCCCGGGCTACGGCCACAATATCTGGAATTCCTTCAAAACTGTGTACCTTCCTGCCTGCCGCAGCAAGGTAGCAAGTGGTAATGCCGAGCGAAGTACCCAACTCTACAACCGTCCCTGCTTTCATCTGATTGGCAAGCCTAAATAAAAGTTGACTGTATTTGCGGGGCTTCAGGGCATTTTTGGCTACATCTCCTACACTGCGTCTGTTACTTGTGCCTTTACGCGATCCGGCACCGAGGTCCTCAATATACAAAACGCGGTGATCCTGTTTCAGTGCATTGCGCAAATCTTCTATGGGGTGGTAACAATAGTAATCTCCCTGATCGTTGAGCACCTGCGTAATCAAATCAAAAACAAAAGGAGAATGCATGCCATGCCCCTGACTATTTTGGGCCACCCATACATATCTCAGGTATTTTAAAGCAAGTTGAAACGGGCTATACATCGGGAACAAAGAAACTAAGAAAGCACTATATCCATGGGATTAACCGGAAATACGTTCCCAGCATTCAAAAGTAAAGTCAAAAGCATGTTTTTCATCGGCCTTAAATGGTCGGCTCCATTGGCAGCTCCAATCCTTTTCATCCATTTCAGGAAACCAGGTATCGGCATGCTCCAAAGCTGTTTCCACTCTGGTCAAATATACCCGTTGGGCCATCGGCAAGGTGGTCTTGTAAATGGTACCGCCTCCAATAATAAAAATTTCTTTTGTCTCCAGGGTGGCAGCTTTTTGCAAGGCATCTTCCAGGCTGTGAACGGCATCTACGCCTTCCGCCTTCCAATCCCGATTGGTGGTAATAACAATATTATGGCGTCCGGGCAAAGGCTTGCCAAACGATTCAAACGTTTTCCGACCCATCACCACTGGCATGGCCCAGGTGGTATTTTTAAAAAATCGCAGGTCCTGTGGTAAATGCCATGGCAATTGTCCATCGATGCCAATGGCGTTATTTTTATCTGCTGCTACTATCAGTGTGATCATTTTATACGTAGTGCTTTTGCTTTATCGTTTCCCGCCAATCTATTTTGCTCCCTAAAATATTATGGCTGAAAAGCGCGGTTTCCAATCAGACTCAATTTTTGCTCCCGTTAAACTGCTACGGGGGCTTTAATACCCGGGTGATACTGATATTGTTCTAATTCAAAATCTTCAAACCGGAAATCAAACAATTCTTTCACTTCCGGATTTAATTTCATGGTTGGCAAGGGGAAAGCTTTCCTTGATAATTGAAGGGCGGCCTGTTCAAAATGGTTGTTGTATAAATGTACATCACCAAAGGTATGTACAAAATCACCCGGCACCATCCCGGAAACCTGCGCCAGCATCAGGGTAAGTAAGGCATAAGAGGCAATGTTAAAGGGTACCCCTAAAAACACATCGGCACTACGCTGGTACAACTGACAACTCAGGCTTCTTGTTCCGTTTGCTTCTGTCCTTGTGTAAAACTGAAACATGGTATGACAAGGCATCAGCGCCATTTTGGGAAGATCGGCCACATTCCAGGCACTAATGATCAACCGGCGGCTATCCGGATTTCGCTTCAATTCTTTTACCAGCCAATCCATCTGATCGATAGTGGTTCCATCGGCACCTTCCCAACTGCGCCATTGTTTCCCATATACCGGCCCGAGTTCACCTTCCTCATTTGCCCATTCATCCCAAATGCGTACGCCGTTTTCTTTGAGATAAGCAATATTCGTCTCCCCTTTTAAAAACCAAAGCAATTCGTATATAATACTTTTCAGGTGCACCCTTTTGGTGGTTACCAGCGGAAAACCTTCCTGCAGGTTAAAGCGCATTTGATAGCCAAATACACTGCGGGTTCCGGTACCGGTACGATCCTCTTTATTGGCTCCCTGATCCAGAATATGATGTAATAACTTGTGATATTGTTCCATGATAACGCTATAAAAATCCCTTCAAAAATACAGTACTTAGGCTTGCCAACCGGAAGGCTGCATAAATGATAAAAACCTGTGGATAAAAGGTGTCATGGTAACTTTGTGATTTCTTTCAATTGCTTAATTCTTAACTTTGATACAACTTGATTTACAGAAATTTTAATTAAACCAGAATCTTGTAAATCATTAACCTATAAAACAACAATATCATGAAAAAAGTAAGCATTTTAATGCTGGCAATCCTTGTTTCTTATGGCGCCTTTAGCCAATTCCAAGTCAATGCCAGTGGTTCTTATCTTAAAGGAACAGGAGACAATGATCGTTCGCTTTGGGGCGGAGGTCTTACCGGTAAATTTTTACTGGGCAATAACATTGCTATAGGTGCGGGTTTCCGTGTTTCACCTAAGATAGAAAAATCGTCTTCTGGCCTCATTGGTGGGAGCACTATTACCACCTCTGACAACCTCAGCCAAATATTTGGTAGCCTCGACATATTTCTAAGCAGCAAAAAAAATGCAATACAACCTTATGTTGGGGTAGATGCAGGTATCAGTAATACCAACCGAACCATTGTTGCTTCTGGCACAGGATCAGGCATAGGAAGTTTTGAAAACAAAGAAACTTTTTTCTATCTCGCTCCTAAGGTTGGTGTCAACATTGGTTTGAGCCCTGCAGTGGGTATTTTCGGTCAGGCTAGCTACGGACTTACCTTTGGTAATGGTGAAGACCTGAATGATTTGCCGGAATATGACAGTAAGCCTGTAGATAAATTTTTTGTATTTGATGCCGGATTGTACATTCGTTTATCAGGTGCCAAAAAATAAGCAGAAATAAAATTTTTATAAAAAAACCTCAACGTACAATGTACGTTGAGGTTTTTTTATAATGCCTCCCACCCATATTTTTTGCCATAGGCAATCAGCCAGGCTACCACATAACTATACGAATCCAATCCCATTTCCTGATTATTGCTATACAGGTATCGGGCATATACCCAGTTGAGCACTGGCTGCATTACGCTTTCATGCTGTTTATAAAACAAATCAGCATTCCGACGGTCTTTTTTCAAGATTGCCGGGGTTCTTTCGCGGTAAGCCCTGAAAAGAACCGAATCCCTGTTACTCATTTCTACAAGCGCATACCCTTGCATATTGCTGTACGCACTATACTGAAAGGCCGGATTGGCACTTTGACGGCAGGCCAGAAATCCAACCATATTGGCTTCGCTTTCGCTCCCATAACCCAGTTGGTGAGCCATTTCGTGACAAACGGTAAAGGGAAGATCGTAAGCAGGTCCATAAAAATTCACCTGTGCCTCTCCGGTAAAAGGCTGTAAATAACCAGCATATCCGGTGTAGTTCTGTAATTTTCCCAGCAACATGGATTTCAAACTTGCCTGCCGGAAAGCCAAAAACGGGTATTTATTCGCTGCCCTTTCGTATCCCGTCAAAGCCTGCTTTGATAGCAATTTACGATCATTGGTTTTACCAGCTTCAATAACAGTACTATCTGCTGCAAGCTGATCCAGTTTATTTTGCAATTGGTCGAGTAAGCGGGCTAAATCCTCAGTAGAATAACTCCCGGGCTTAAGCTGAAGCTGATAGGCACTCCCCAACCGGTAGTAGGAAAAACCCCAAACTGTTAGAAAAACAAGATAGACCATCACCAACCGGGCTACCCATTTTTCTAGTCGTTTAAAAAAACCAGAATTGCTTGTATTTTTTTTGAGGTTTCGCAGGGAACAAACTAGGCTAAATAGCCACCAACCTGCCAATATACCTATAATCAGATCTCCGATACTCAATGGCAGCCAACCCAGCAAGGCTCTTAAAAAAACACTGACTGCAGGATAAAAACCATTGGAATAGTATTTCTCAATAAAAACGGGACTCGATTTTAGCAATTCTGCCCCCACCACAAGCAGGATTAGCACAATCCATTTTACCCAATTTCTACGACTACTTTTATGCTTTGCACCTGTCATAGTAAAATCAAAATTAATTCACGAAAGTCCAGTAAAACCCAACTCTTGTAATCAACCCCGGATTGGCATAAAAGGGCGCCACAAAATTATTATTGGTCCAATTGAAACCATTGCCGGGATCAAAAGTATTTAAATTTTCAACCCTTATAAAAGCACGGAAACTTGTAATGCGGAAATGGAGGAATGCAGCTACATCGGGCAAATTTTTGATCCGGCTATCAGATTGCGGTACCCACTGCCCGTTAAATGGACTCCAGTCATCAGGAGTAAATGGTGTGGTGTACCGGAACTCAAGCCCGGTGCTCAGAAATAGATTTTTATAAAAATTACCCTCATAGGCAATCTGGTTGCGGGTGTATACAAATGGCAGGTTGATACCACTGCTGCTCGATTGCTGTACATGCAATTCTGCATACAGGTTCCAGCGACGACTTAGTTTAAACTTTTTCTCCCCACTCAGGTGCAATACATTTTGCAAGGTGGCATCCTGCGTGGCTTCTGCATATTCAGTCCAATACGTGTAGTTACTGATCAGGTAGTAGCGCCCTTTTAAAATCAGGCCAAGCCGGTTGATAAAAAGATCTGCCGAAAGCGTAGTCCAGTTCTCGTTGTTAAGCGACAAGTTGTTTTGTAAAATAAAATTACTACGTTCGTCAAATACAAAGGAAGGCGTCCGCAGGCTATTTTGAAACCCAAGAGAAAGCTTACCTAGTTTGGAGCCAAGGTCTGTTTGAATGGTTCCTCCTGCAGTAAAGTTGCCTGCATAGGGGCCTGTAACAAAGAACTTTCCCTGTGCATTGATGTCCCATTTTCGGTTGCGGGTCCGGTTGCGGTATTCCCCAAGCAGGTAAACGGAATTGAAATTATCACCGGTAGTATCGAAAGTTCCTTTAAGTGCCTGAAAAGCGGCTCCGAGTTTCAGAAATTGTTCCTGATTGTTTCTCTCTGGAAACAGAATGACCGCAGCTTCATTGGTCAGTTCCCGCCATTGGTCAATCAGGGTGAAGGGTGTATCAACCCGAAGCAGACCAAACCGATTTTTGTAAATGTTCTGCACAGAGGTATCCTGGGCAAAATTATCGTTGTACTGAAAACTGCTTTGTTTGTATAAAAAGCTATGCTGCAATCTCAATCTTGGGTAAAAACGCCGGGTGATTACCGAGTCAGCATTATAGGAAGAATCCTTTTGACCTATATCATATTGGTGCCGATACAGTAAGGTCTGGTTGCTGTAATCATTTCCACTGGCCAAACTAGATGAAAAGAAGTTGGTTGAAAAAGCCTCATCCCCTCCCAGCCAGGTGGGAACATTGAACCGGTCGTTGTAGGCAGGATTATTGATTTTTATAAAATCTTCGTCGCGCAATCCCCCGTTTTCATTCACCTTACTCCGGTTTCTTATAAAAACAAAATTGCCGGAATAACGCCGGTTTACGGTGAGGAAATTAGAGCTAAAACGGATGTTGGAATGATTGCTGCTTGCATTTTTATAAATCCCCGGGCCGTTAAAAAGCCGGTATTCAAAACTGGCATTCCAAAGCGGTCTGATATTTTGGGTATGTAATATTTTAATGGTCTGTTCGGATTTGGCACCCAACAGGTATTCTAGTTCGGTATATGGCCTTGTAGTATTAAAAAACCGGGTATTGGCCAGGTTGAGCTGATAGATATCGAACCCATGAAAACCAGGGTCGTAACCGGGAGCGGTATTGGGCTGAAAGATGACCGACCGGGCTGCGTTACCCGGATGATTGAGGAAAAAATAGGAAGCCGGTAAGGGAAAACGCAGCGTATAATCATTAATGCTGCTATCAAGGAAGCGTATCCTGCTGGAATCGAACATCCTGTAATAAATGGTAATGGAATCTTCATTGTTGTCCCGTTGTTCGAGGCTGTCACCACCTGCAGTTTTCATATTTGGGTTAATGGGCCGGCCCTGATTGTCGAGCCGGATATTTCCGGGAGGTCCGGTTTGCCCGTTTGCTGCCATTTGAATACAGCAAAATAACCCCAGCAAAATACTGGTTAAAAACAGGTGATTTTTTTTATTAAAAAAACTTAGTGACAAAATAACGGTATCTCGGTGTGGATGCAAAGATGCAGGTAAATACAAAGACTAAATAACACTTAACAGACCTTTGAAAAGAGTGGTCATTTTAGGCTCTGCATTTTTTGCAGCATCCAGTACTTCCTGATGGGTAATGGTATTTTCCTCTTCGCGGATACCAATATCGGTTATAACGCTGAGCGCAAATACCGGTAAATTCATATGACGTGCCACAATCACTTCCTGCACAGTACTCATTCCAACTGCATCGGCTCCAAGGATGTGCAGCATTTTATATTCTGCCCTTGTTTCGAAAGTAGGCCCGGTAACCCCGGCATAAACGCCCTGGTGAATTTTTATATTTTTGGCAGCAGCAATTTTTAATGCTTCCTGAATAAGTGATTGCTGATAGGGCTCGCTCATATCGGGAAAACGAGGGCCAAGCTCCTCTTCGTTTTTACCAATTAAAGGATTATGGGTAAAAAAGCTGATGTGGTCACGGATTATCATCAGGTCACCTACCTGAAAAGAAGGATGCATTCCACCCGCGGCATTGCTAAGCAACAGGGCCTTGATCCCTAACGATTTCAATACCCGGATTGGATACGCAACATCGGCTGGGGAATAGCCTTCGTAATAATGAAAACGACCAGCCATGCACACAACCGTTTTTCCGGCTAGTTTACCAAAAATCAGAGTACCACTATGGCCTTCTACAGTACTTAACGGAAAATGGGGAATATCCCGGTAGGGTATTTCACATTCAATCTCAAGCTCGTCCCTGAAATTACCCAAACCACTGCCCAAAACAATGCCTGCCTCAGGTTCAGCTTCATAATACTCCTTAATAACATCAATGGTTTCCTTAATTTTTGTAATCATCGGGTACTTTCTTTTTAAAAAAATTATATGCAAAAATGCTGCATTTTAGTGCCTTTTACCTAATTTTTTATGAAAGGAGTTCTTACATTACCCCTCCTAATTAATGACCAATGGCCGATTAGCTGCCCTTTGAAGGCTGAATTTCATCCAATATTTACCCTATTCAAGGGAAAAGAAAAGAGCATTTCTCCTGCATGATTTTTACTTTTCAGCACTTTCCCTTGCATAAATGGGCTGCTTTTTGCAGGAATTTGCCAAACTAACGAATTGGTTTGCATATTTGTAGCATGCACAATAGCAAAACTGTTTCAATTTTTTCAATTCCGGTGATGGTGGCCGCACTGGGATATTTTGTAGACATTTATGATCTGCTTTTGTTTGGCATTATTCGCTTACCAAGCCTGAAAGACCTTGGCCTCACAAGCGAACAAATAACCACTGAAGGAGAAAAAATCTTGTCCTGGCAAATGGCTGGCCTTATGATTGGGGGTATTTTATGGGGTGTGATGGGCGATAAAAAAGGAAGACTCAGTGTACTTTTTGGTTCCATCCTTTTGTATTCAGCTGCTAATGTGGCCAATGGTTTTGTGCAAACCACCGATCAATATGCACTCATTCGCTTTATTGCAGGTATTGGGCTGGCTGGTGAACTGGGTGCGGGCATTACGCTGGTAAGCGAACTGACCCCCAAGGAAAAACGGGGTTTGGCTACCTCTTTGGTGGCAGGCATTGGACTTACCGGGGCTGTTTTTGCTTTTTTTATCAAGGAAAATTTCCATTGGCGGACCTGCTATTTTATTGGCGGTGGGCTGGGTTTGATGTTGTTGGTTTTGCGGGTTTCAGTGTTTGAGAGTGGAATGTTTGAGAGCATGAAAGACAAAAAGGTGCAAAAAGGAAACTTTTTTATGCTGATTAACAAAACTAAGCGGTTAAAGAAATACATCCTTGCCATTTTAATTGGTTTACCCACCTGGTTCGTGATAGGCATTTTGGTCACTTTTTCCAAGGAATTTGGAGAGGCGTTCAACATAAAAGAACCAATAGACGCTGGCAAAGCCATTATGTATGCCTATGCGGCCATTGCCCTTGGGGATATTACGGTTGGGCTGGTAAGCCAATGGCTCAAGAGCCGTAAAAAAGCATTGTATATTTTCTATGGCATCACTACTATTTTTATGGTTTTATTTTTTACCATTTTAGAAAATGGAACCGCTTCCATGATGTACTGGGTATGTTTCGGTTTGGGATTTGGAACGGGGTTCTGGGCCATTTTTGTAACCATGGGTGCCGAGCAATTTGGTACCAATATCCGCGCAACTGCTGCCACTACCATCCCCAATATGGTACGCGGCATGCTTACAATCCTTATTATTCCTATGTTCAAATTTTTCAGGGCTGGAACGGATTATGTAACCGGTGGCTGGATAACCGGAGCAATCATTATGGTCATTGCGGTGGTAGCAGCTATTCTTACAAAAGAAACTTTTCACAAAGACCTCAACTATCTGGAAACAGAAGAAATGATGCCGTAAAAAAAAGAATTGACCCATGTCATACTAATTGGTTGCTGAATGCCGTACCTTGAAATTATTATAACTAATCATCCATATTCGTCACAAGACAAAATTGTTTTTTAATTGGCTAAATTTCTAATCATTCGCTTATCCTCCATAGGCGATGTAGTACTCACCACACCGGTCGTAAGGTGCCTGCATAATCAGGTACCCGGAGCCGAAATTCATTATCTGACTAAAAGGGCTTTTATACCTCTATTACAAAGCAACCCATACATTGACAAGTTGCATGATTATGGCGAAGATTTTAAATCGGTGATAGCCACGCTCAAAAAAGAAAAGTACGACTATATTATTGACCTGCATAATAACCTGCGTTCGCTTCGAATAAAAAAAGCGTTGGGAATAAAAAATTATTCATTCAATAAACTCAACTTGGAGAAATGGTTGTTTACTGCATTTAAAGTAAATAAACTACCAAACATACATATTGTAGATCGTTACCTCGCAACGCTTTCAGACTTTGGGGTACAAAACGATGGCAAAGGGCTCGATCATTTTATTCCTGAAGGGGAACAGGTAGTCATACAAAGTTTGCCCGAAACACATCAGAATGGATACATTGGACTGGTGATAGGCGCGGCGCTTGCCACCAAGCAATTACCCCTGTCAAAGCTTGAAGAACTTTGCCGTAGCATGCACCATCCCATTGTACTGCTGGGAGGAAAAGAAGATGAGGAAAAGGGAATCTTTTTGGAAAATAAATTTCCAGAGAAAATATTTAATGCCTGCGGAAAGTATAGCCTGAACCAAAGTGCCTCGCTGGTGAAGCAAGCAAGGGTAATTGTTACCCACGATACTGGAATGATGCATATAGCCGCAGCCTTTTGCAAACCCATTGTAAGCATTTGGGGCAACACAGTGCCTGCCTTTGGCATGACAGCTTATTATCCCAACGACTTTCCCGCCTTCCATAGGATTTGCGAAGTACCTGGCTTATCTTGCAGACCCTGTAGTAAGATAGGATTTAAGAAATGCCCAAAAGGACATTTTAACTGTATGATGCAACAAGATATTGGTTTGATTGCCGGAAAGGCAGCCCTGTTTTTCCGGTTAAGCGGTTTTGTTTAATTAACGATTAAAATTATTTTCCAATGAAAATTACTTTTCATGGTGCAGCCCGAACCGTAACTGGTTCCAAGCATCTGCTGACGCTTGATAATGGAAAAAATATTTTACTGGATTGCGGAATGTTTCAGGGATTAGGAAAAGAAACAGATGGGCTAAACCGAGACCTTGGTTTCGACGTTCCTTTCGTAGACGCTGTCATCCTAAGCCATGCCCATATTGACCACAGCGGATTGTTGCCGCTTTTGGTAAAAGAAGGACTGTTAAATCCAATTTATTGCACCCCGGCTACAAAAGACCTTGCCACCCTGATGTTGGAAGATAGTGCAGGCATACAGGAAAACGAGGCCAAATACATGAACAAACGCCGGGCAGGGGAAGGAAAAAAATTGATACAGCCTATTTATACCGAAAAAGATGCGCTTGCCTGTTGCGCCCTTTTGACAGAGAGAGATTACGGCCAATGGTTTGACGTAATAGAAGGGGTGCAATGCATGTTTACCGATGCCGGCCACATAATAGGAAGCGCCTGTGTACATGTACGGATAAACGAAAGTGGGAAAACCACACATCTTACTTTCAGTGGAGATGTAGGTCGCTACCATGACGCCATCCTTCGTGCACCACAAGCTTTTCCGCAGGCGGATTATGTAATAATGGAAAGTACCTATGGCGATAAATTACATCCCGCCATGAAATCGTCTATTGACACCCTGCTGCATTGGATTGAAAAAACCTGCGTGGAAAAAAAAGGCAAACTCATTATTCCTGCTTTTAGTGTTGGTCGTACTCAGGAATTACTTTTTTTCCTCAACCAATTGGAATTGGAAAACAGGCTGCCCGATACAGCATATATAGTAGACAGTCCCCTGAGTACCGAGGTAACTAAAGTGGTAAAATCACATCATGAAAATTTTAATGGAAAGGTGCAGGAGATATTGAAAACGGATAACGACCCATTTCTTTTTAAAGGTATGAGATTTACCAAATCGGTAGAAGAAAGCAAGCAACTCAACTATCGCAAAGAGCCTTGTGTTATCATCAGTGCCAGTGGTATGGCCGAAGCGGGTCGCATCAAACACCACATTAGCAACAATATTGAAAACAGCCGCAATACCATTCTCATGGTAGGTTATGCTGAACCAAGATCACTCGCTGGCCGGTTGAAAAGGCGCCCGAAAGAGGTCAATATTTTTGGTACACCCCACGAAGTGCATGCCGAAATTGCCGAGATGGATAGCATGAGTGCCCATGCCGATTACGATGACTTATTACAATGGCTTGATTGCCAGAACAAGGAAAAAATTAAAACGCTTTTCCTTGTGCATGGAGAATATAAGGTACAGCAAAATTTTGCAGACCGCTTAACACGCAAAGGTTTCCAAGAGGTAATCATTCCCGCACAGCATGAGGGTTTTGATTTGAAATAATGACTTTAAGGAGTCTCTGTTTTTTGAGGATTAGAAAATACGATGTCTTTCTGCAATCATGATTTAATCATGGGGATATGCTCAATATCGTCCTCAAGGTAAACAGGCCCTGATTGCTCAAAACCAAGCGAATTGTAAAACTTCTTAAGATACAATTGAGCACCAATTTTTATGGATCCTTCCCCATAAAGACAGTAAAGGCGTCGAACAGATTCCTGCATCAGAGCAAACCCATAGGCTTTTCTGCGTACTTCAGGGGCAGTTACCACCCTACCAATACTTGGATAATCCGCGTAAGAAAGTCCTTTAGGAACTATTCGGGTATATGCAGCAAGTCTGCCATCCGCATAGCCAAGCAGGTGATGACTAGCCGCATCAAGACCATCCATATCCAAAAAGACACAATTTTGCTCGACTACAAATACCCGGCTGCGCAGGGCAAGCAGGGCATACAATTCGCTGTTGGTAAGCTCTTCGAAAGTTTTAAATTTCCATTCAAGCTGTTGATTAATATCCATACTTATTTTTCCATCTCTCCTTTAAAAATCTTCTCAATTCTTCTTCCCTTGCATTTTTTCCGGGATTGTATAAAACCGTTCCTTTAATTTTTTCGGGCAAGTATTCCTGTTCCAAAAAATTACCCGTTCCCAGATGACTATACTGATAATCTTTACCATAACCCAGCTTTTTCATCAATCCGGTTGGTGCATTTCGTATAGGGAGCGGTACCGGCAAGTCTCCATGTTTTTGCACCAGTTGTAAAGCCTCTTCAATAGCCATATAGGAGGCATTGCTTTTAGGGCTAGATGCGAGGTAGGTGACACATTGGCTCAATACAATCCTTCCTTCGGGATAGCCGATCTTTTTAACTGCATCAAAGCAGGTATTGGCCAATACCAACGCTGTAGGGTTGGCGTTTCCAATGTCTTCGCTAGCTAAAATAACCAATCTCCTTGCTATAAACTGGATATCCTCCCCCCCGGTAATCATTCTTGCCAGCCAATAAACGGCGCCATTGGGATCACTTCCCCGGATACTTTTTATAAAGGCTGAAATAATATCATAGTGCTGCTCGCCCGATTTATCGTAAAGCGCAATCCGACTTTGGGCCGCAGCCATCACAGCCTCATCCGTTACCAATCTGTTGCCGGTTTCTTTATCTTTTTCTAAAAACTGAACCGTGAGCTCAAGCAAATTGAGCAATTTACGGGCATCTCCACCACTCATTCTTATCAGGGCTTCCGTTTCATTCAATACCACCTGCTGACTATTCAGCCAACTATCCTTTTCAACAGCCTGCTGCAGCAGGTAGTCGAGCGATTCCTCGTTTAAGGATTTTAATAAAAAAACCTGACACCGACTCAATAAGGCAGCATTTACCTCGAAAGAGGGATTTTCAGTAGTGGCACCAATTAAGGTAACAGTCCCTTTTTCAACTGCCCCAAGTAGCGCATCCTGTTGCCCCTTATTGAAACGGTGGATTTCATCAATAAAAAGCAAAGCATTGCCCAGTTTTTCTGCGGCATCAATAATCTCCCTGATTTCTTTTACCCCAGCGCGGATGGCGCTCAACTGAAAAAAAACACTACCCAAATGCTGAGAGAGCACCCTGGCAAGCGTAGTTTTACCTACTCCGGGAGGGCCCCATAGAATGATACTGGGAAGTTTTCGCTGCTGAAGCCCCCGACTTAAGATGGATTCAGGACCTGTAATATGCTCCTGCCCAATAATATCATTTAGTTGGTTAGGACGCATCCGTTCAGCAAGTAGGCTGGCATTTTCCATTTTGCAAAGCAAAACAAAAAACAGGTACATTCAGAAATTATAGCTTTTTATGAGGATTTTTTTATCTGGGTCAAATAAAAAAATAATTACAGAAATAATTTTTTGAAATAAAAATAGTTTTTATAGGGTTAACGGTAGCAAGATGTGAATCTATGCATAGATTTTTTGAAATAGTATTTCAAAAAATGAAATATATTTATTTTTTCATGCAGACAGGTAATATTATTTTTAATAATAAAAAGGATTTCGCAAAAAATTATACAAGGCAAAAATATACCAGAAAAGTAGTTTAACATCGACTTTTTTTATACTAGATCGGATTATCTACCGCAGAAAAACAGAAGAGAGAGCATGAAGGTTAAGAATATTCCCTTTAAATCAATAATTGATAGGTCAAAAGATTTATATTGGTCGGTAGATCAATCACTTAGATTAATTTATGCCAATGAAGCCTTCTCCTCTGCATTATTGGCATTGACCGGAAAAATCATACAGCAAGGAGAAATCATTGTTTTGGAAGATCAATGGAGTGATTTGGAAAAAACTTGGAAAGAACACTATAAAAAGGCATTTTCTGGCATCTCTTTTGAAATAGGTGAGCAATACCATAGCCCCATTACAAAGGAGACCATTTTTTTAAGAATTTCTTTTTTACCTATTCCATCAGAAGAAGGTGCTATAGAAATGGTGATGTGCCATTGCAAAGATGTAACTACTCAGAAATTAAGCGATGAGGAAGCAAGAAAAATGATGGATGCTTCCCTTGATGTAATCTGTACGATTGATGTATCAGGAAATTTTAAAAAAGTAAGTGGTGCCTCCTTACATTTATGGGGCTTCACCCTTGTTGAGTTACAAGGAAAACCCTACATAAACCTGGTATATGAGGAAGATATTGAAAAGACCAATACTGCCGCTGAATCTGTTATGGCCGGTATAGATACCACTAGTTTCGAAAACCGATATATCAAAAAAGATGGTACGATTGTCCCCATTTCCTGGTCGGCCCGTTGGGATGCTGATTCTCAAATAATGTATTGCATTGCAAGAAATGCTACGGAAAAAATACAAAAAAAAGAGGCTACAAGTGTTGTTGAAAACCGCTACAAAACGCTGATTCAAAATGGTTCTGACTTGATTGGCCTAATGGATGCAAAGGGCAATTATTTATATGTAAGCCCTACCTCTAAAACTATTCTGGGAATTGACTCCCAGGAATTCATTGGAAAAAGTGCTTTTAATTTTATCAATCCGGATGATAAAAAGGAGGTTTATGCTCAATTTATCGAAATTCTCAAGGGAAAAACAATAAAAATTAACCCTTTTCGCTTTCAGAATAAAGAAGGGAATTGGAAATGGATAGAAACCATTGCCACCAACATGCTCAACAATCCGGATATAAAAGGAATTATTGCCAATTCGAGAGATGTAACCGAAAGGGTAAATCAGGACAATAAACTAAAAAATTCAACTGAAAACCTGTTAAAGGCATTTGTAGAAAAAAATAAGATTCTGGAAAGTATTGGGGATGCGTTTTTTACCATGGATCGGCATTTCACCGTTTCTTATTCGAAAAAAGCAGCTGAATATTTGCTCGATACACCCCGGGAAAATATCATAGGAAAAAATCTTTATGAGGTTTTTCCCGATGGTTTAAATGCAGATTCTTATGAAATATACAAGAGAGTACTTCAAACAGGAGAGCCGGTTACATTTGAAGAATACTTTGGACTTTGGCTCGAAATAAATGCCCATCCTTCTGATGAAGGGCTATCGATTTTCTTCCGCGATATAACGTTAAGGAAAGAAACTGATCAGCGCATTCTTAAAGCCAATGAGCGATTTGAAAAAGTAGTTGAAGCGACGGATGATTCTATCTGGGATTGGGAAATTATCAATGATGTGTTTTATAGAAGTAAAGGATTTGTCAAGTTGTTTGGGTTGAAAACCACTTTCATACTAAACGAAAAAGATTTCTGGAAGGACAATTTTCATCCAGATGATTTATCCCAAATAAAGGAAAGTCTACAAAAGGCCTTGAAAGACAAAACTTGTACAAAGTGGGAACAGGAGTACCGTATTATTTACGATGAAGTAACTACTAAGACAGTTTTTGACAGGGGGCTTATCATTAGAAATGAGGAAGGTACTCCTATTAGAATGGTAGGGGCTATAACAGATATCAGCTATAGGAAAAAACACGAAGAAGCACTGCTTGCCCTCAATGATTCTCTCAAAAAATATGCGAATGAATTAGAAATCACCAATGAACAATTAGTGCAATTTGCTTTTATTGCCTCCCACGATCTGCAGGAGCCCTTGCGTATGATCAGTAGTTTTTTAAATAAACTCGAAAGAAAATACGCTGAAAAACTTGATGAGAAAGCACTCCAATACATTCATTTTGCAACAGATGGGGCAAAACGCATGAAACAAATCATATTGGATTTACTGGAATATTCCAGAGCTGGTAAGTTTCAGGAGCAACAGGAAGAATTGGACCTCAAACTGATTTTGGAAGAATACACCATCCTAAGAAGAAAAATGATTAGTGACAGTGAGGCTATTATCCAAACAGACCCTTTACCAATTATTAAAGGCTACAAGGCTCCCCTTACTCAAACCCTTCATTGCCTATTGGATAATGCAATAAAATACTCAAAAAAGGGAGTAACCCCTATTATAAAAATCTCTTTTCAATCGAAAGCAAATGAATGGGAGGTGGGTATTCATGACAATGGTATTGGTATTGATCCCAAATTTTTCGATAAAATATTTATAATTTTTCAGAGACTACATAACAGAGAAGAGTACGAGGGAACAGGAATTGGTTTATCTATTGCAAAGAAACATATTGAAACCTGGGGAAGGAGAATATGGTTGATTTCAGTACCCAATATTGGAAGTTCCTTCTATTTTACTTTACCAAGGCAAATTTCAATAAAAAATTAATGATAAATAAATTCCCTGTAATAGGCATTGGAGCCTCCGCCGGAGGACTTGAGCCTTTAGAAGATTTTTTTGATAAAATACCTGTTAATTCAGGCTTTTCCTATGTAGTCATTCAGCACTTAGCACCCAATCACAAAAGCCTGATGGATGAACTACTGGCACGCCATACCCAAATCCCCATTTCAATCATTAGCGATGGTTTAGAAATATTGCCCAATCATATTTACCTCAACCCTCCTAAAAAGTTTGTAGAAATTGAGGAGGGTCGCTTTACTTTAAGCGATAAAATGGATAGGGAACTTTCTTTTCCCATCAGTTCTTTTTTTGCTTCCCTGGCAGAACATTCGCAAACCATGGCTGCAGCAATTATTTTGTCTGGTACAGGAAGCGATGGATCAGAAGGCATCAAGTATATTAAAGAAAAAGGTGGATTTGTATTGGCACAAACACCCCATACCGCGAAATTCGATGGAATGCCCAAAAATGCAATTCATTCGAATTCGGTTGATAAAGTGCTTCCAGTAATTGAAATGCATAACGAGTTAGCACGTTTTTTTTCTGGCTCCCTTGATATAAATTTAAATGAGGAAGAATCCTTAAAAAGTAAACTAAATCTAATTTTACAACAGATTCTTTTACTAACCGGTGTTGATTTTACAGGTTATAAGTACTCGACAGTTGAAAGAAGAATTCTTAGAAGATTAAGCATTATTGGAAAAAGATCATTAGAAGATTATCTTGCTTTTATATCCAATAACCCAACGGAGGCCCATAAGCTTTCAAAAGAATTACTGATAGGAGTTACCCGCTTTTTCAGGGACAAGGAAGCTTTTGAAAAAATAAGGCAAACGGTGATCCCTCAAATTATTGAGGCCAACAGCTTTCAACGTGAAATCCGGGTTTGGGTTCCTTCTTGTTACACAGGAGAAGAAGCCTACTCGCTCGCCATCTTATTCAAAGAATATTTGAGGATTCATAAACTGAAATATGATGTCACAATCTTTGCTACTGATTTGGATAAAGAGGCCATTAAAATAGCTGCTAACCGTACTTTTCCGGAAAGCATAGCTCAAGAAGTGCCAATCGAATTGCTGGATACCTATTTTACTCCTCAGAAGGGGGGCTATAATATTCATAAAGAAATCAGGGAAATGATCTTGTTTTCTCAACATAATCTGATCCAGGACCCTCCTTTTAGCAAAATTGATTTATTGAGTTGCCGTAATTTCCTTATTTATCTTAACACCGAGGTTCAACAGAGGGTTTTTACTCTATTTCAATTTGCCCTTAAAAACAATGGATTTTTATTTTTAGGTATGAGTGAATCAGTTGGTGAAATGGCTGGGCATTTTACAGAATTTGACAAAAAATATAAAATCTATACCCATCAATCCTTGAAAAAAACCGCTGCACCGATTCGACTCAACCGCCAAAAATTACTATTGGATATAGCTTCTGAAAACGAAGAGATTTCTTCCCCAATAAAAACAGAAAGTTTACCCCCGAATCCAAACCGGGAAATATATCAGGAGATACAGGAAAGTCTCATTCAATCCTACGTGCCAGATGCTTTGGTATTTACAAAAAAATTTGAGCTTATATACACAACCGGAAAAGTAGATGACTGGTTGAAGTTTCCGGCGGGAGAAGTCATTACCAACATCCTGAAAATGATTCCTGATAAGCTTTCACTTTATTTTGAAATAATGGCCCTTAAGGTTATTGAAGATAATAAAACGGTGTTACTCAAAAGTGTAACAGTTGAAGGCAAAATGGTTACAGTTTATGAATCAGAAGAACTGGAAATCAGGATCAGTCCTTTTCCAATACGCAATGGAGACATCCTGTTAATAGCTACTTTTAAACCCGGCATTGTTAAAGAACAAGTGGACGTAGATCAGACAGAGATAGATCTTGACCTGAGCTCAAAAGAAAAAATCGGGATTATTGATAGAGAACTGCGGATAAACAGAGAAAATCTACAAACCACTATTGAGGAACTTGAATCCAGCAATGAAGAATTGCAAGCCTCAAATGAAGAGCTTGAAAGTTCCAATGAAGAACTGGAATCGGTGAATGAAGAATTGTGTACCGTAAATGCAGAGTATCAGGAAAAAGTCAATGAACTGAGCGATTCCAACAATGATCTGCTTAACCTGATTCAAAGTACTGATATTGCCATACTATTTTTGGATGAAAATCTTCATATCCGCAGGTACACTCCTGCTATAAAAAAGGTACTTCAACTTACGCCTCAGGATATAGGCCGCCACATCAGTCACTTTAAAGCAAAAATTCAACTCGAAGATCTTATAGCTCATATTGAAAAGGTTTTGTTTACTCAATACCCATTTGAAAGTACCATCAAAGATTCGCAGGATAATGATTTTATTTTGAGGATTACCTGCTTCAAAACACAAAAAAAAGATATCAAGGGCATTGTTCTTTCCTTTGTGAATATTACACAGATAACCCAAACCCAAAAGGCTTTACAAATTTCAAATAAAGAACTGAGTAATATCTCCTATAAATACAATCAACAATCAGAACTATTTGAATTGATTGCAAAAAATGCCCGGGATATGATCAGCGTAATTACGCTGGAAGGGCAGCCGGAATATAGCTCTCCTTCTACCTACGAATTAACCGGGTATAGTCCGGATGAATTCTGTAATCTCAATATGATGGATCATATTGAAGATGAAAAGGATCAAAAGCAATGGCAGGAAGTTATGGATAGCCTCCATTCAGGTACCATTTCAGGATTGTTGCTTTATAAATTTATAACTAAAAAAAGACAGGCAAGATGGTTTGAGAGCACCTTTCAGAAAATAAAAAATTCACAGGATAATCTTAATAAAGTCCTGATTAATACAAGAGATGTACATCAGCGGACACTTTTGAATGACGAAGTAAAAACCCTGTCCATGATTTTCCAACAAACCAGTAATTCAATCATCATTACAAATAAAGATGGAGAGATAACCTTTGTTAATGACGCGTTTGAAAAAATTACAGGCTATAAAGAAGAAGATATACTTGGCAAAAAACCTGCAGACTTTTTGCAGGGAGAAGAAAGTGATCCAGAGGTTCTTGCTATTATGTCAGAAGCTATTAAAAATGTAAAACCTTTCGATGTTGATCTCATCAATTATAATAGTTCAGGTAATAAATATTGGGTTCACGTTCAAGCAGAGCCTATGTTTGACTCGAAGGGCGAACATTCAGGTTTCTTTTCCATTCAGGCAGATATAAGTCCAAAAAAAGATTATGAATCTCAAATTTCTACACTTAATGAATATCTGAACGATCAGAATATTAAACTGGAGCAAATCAATAAATCGCTGGATGAATTTGCTTATGTTGCCTCACACGATATGAAAGCGCCTATCCGTAATATTAAGACGATGCTGCAAATAATTGAAAAAAAGGAAAATATAATCTCTTCTGAGGAGAAAAAAGAATATTTTAAAGTGGCTATAGATGCTTCAACAGAATTGGGGAATCTGGTGGACAACCTGTTGGAATATTCCCGCTCAGGTCGAATTGAAGAGGACATAAAGGATGAAAACCTTATAAATCTGATAAAAGGAACCATAGCTGTTTATAAGCATGAACTGAATGCTGTAGAGGGAACTATAAAATTAAACCTTCAACCAGAAACTATAAGGGTTTATCCTATCCTTTTCAAAAGATTGATAGGAAACCTTTTGAGCAATGCGATAAAATACAGAAGCGATCAAAAACCTGAAATATCTATTACCTCTTATGTAAAAGACGACAAGATAAAATTTGAAATGACAGATAATGGGATAGGGATTGCAGAAAAAAGACAAAAAGATATTTTCAAGATTTTTAGCAGAATAGAAAAAAGAAGCGACAACAACGGAATAGGGCTTTCTCTATGCAAAAAAATTACCGAAATTCACGGGGGAGAAATCTGGATTGAAAGCCAATTAGGAAAAGGAAGTACCTTTCATTTTGAAATTAAAAAATCAAATTCATTAAAATGAAACTTATACCAGTTCACATCCTTTTAATAGAAGATAATCAGGGTGACATTATGCTTACTATGGATGCATTTGAGGAAAGTAAAATAAAGACGAATATCAGCGTAGCAAGAAATGGAGCCGAAGCACTTGACTTTCTATTTCAACGGGAATCTTTTAAGGATGTGAAAAGACCAGACCTGATATTACTTGATATCAACATACCCATTTACAACGGCCATGATGTATTAAAACAAATAAAAGAAGACCCGGCTCTGAAGAAGATTCCTGTAATTATGCTAACCACCTCATCTAATAAAAAAGATATTAATTTAGCTTACGAAAACTATGTAAACAGCTATGTTATCAAACCTATAGATATGAACGACTTTATTGCCGCCATATTGAAAATAGAAGAGTTCTGGTTTCAATTATCTACTTTGTCTAAATAATCAGCCTTTTATTTTTTAAAATAGAGGGCAACTCTAAAAAAACGCTGATAGGGCAATATACCAATTTCATTACATCCCCATTTACCATAGAGACGTAACACATTATGTCTCTATGCCGGTATTACAAAATTAGAAAGCCTTGTCTGAGTGGTTTTTAGAGTCACCCACCGCTGGAAAAAATTACGAATAAGAGAAAAACACCTTACTAAGTTCAGCCGAAAAAGCCCATGTCTGCTCCCGGATACTATGTAATTGTTGCTTTAAATTCTCCCGGGTCAAACTATTTACGTCGGTATATTCCACCAGGCTTCGCAATCTGCCGAATTGCCTTTGCAGTGCTATAACTTCTGGCAATGGGTTGTCTTTGGTTACATCACTCAGATATTTTTCAATACGAAGCAAACTATATAGTATAGACCGGGGGAAATGTGGGTTTACCACAACCTGTGTAAGAATTTGCTTTGAGTGGGCACTTCCCCGATTGGTTTTTAAGTATAATTCATATCCGGATAAAGACAATAACAAACGGCGCCAGTATAAAAGGTCCTCTGGTCCATCTAGATTATAGTCAAGTGCCTCGTAATAGCTGTCTGTCAAATTCACTGTCTGCAAACAGCGTTCTATGTACTTACCTATATTCATAATACTCCACCCAATACCACGTGGCATAGTACTGTCCACAATGCCATTGTAAAGCAGGCACTGAGTTTGAAGGTAGTCGATCGTTGCAAGTGCCTCCGTTTCAGAGAGCCGGTTGTTGATATCTTCCGCCCTTAAAAAATGGTACATAGCATTTACCTGTTCCCACAATTCTTTGGTGATCTTATCCTGCGACCCACGTGCATTTTCACGGGCCTTGCTGATAAGGCAACGCATGGAATTGGGATTATCTGAATCGGACAGTATATACTGTAATAGCTGAGGCACATCCTCCTCAAGCGCTTCCATTTTAGGCTCTTCCGTCATGGTATATGCATCCAGCAGCGGATGGTATCCGGTGGTTCCATAAAGATCCTTGTCAAAGGACAAAATGTAGGTATTGCGCAGGGTCAGGATTAGCCCATCGGCTCTTTCCATATATCGGTGCAACCAAAAAAGACTATCTGCAATTCTACTCAACATCGACATAAACAAAAGCTTTAAGCGTCAGATGAAAATTTACTTATTTGTGAAACCGGCCTATTCTTCCTGATGATTAACCTGATGCCGGTATCCGTTTTAAATGCGGAAACTCAAAACTTATTCCCTTATGACCCATGTATCTTTACTGCCACCACCCTGCGAAGAATTTACAATCAAAGATCCCTCACGTAATGCCACCCTTGTCAATCCTCCAGGCACGATTTTTATGCCATCAGGACCGCAAAGTGCATAGGGTCTGAGGTCTACATGTCTTGGCACAAGTTTTCCATCCACAAGACAGGGTACCGTGCTCAATTGAATAATGGGTTGCGCTATATAGTTACGAGGATTGTCGAGGATACTGATTTTTATATTTTCCAATTCCTCCTCTGTTGCATTATTACCCATCACCATCCCATAGCCACCGCTTTGATTGGTCTGTTTCACAACCATGCTTTCAAGGTTGTCAAGCACATGCTCCCTTTCCTCCTCAATTTCCATCCGGTAAGTTGGCACATTGGGAAGTATGGGGGTTTCGTTCAGATAGTATTTTATCATATCCGGAACGTAAGCATATACAGCCTTGTCGTCGGCTACGCCATTACCTACTGCATTTACCAGTGTTACATTTCCCTTGCGGTAAGCACTCATAATACCAGGAACTCCCAGCAAACTATCCGAACGGAAAACAGTTGGATCCATGTATTCATCGTCAATCCGGCGGTAAACCACATCCACCTGTTGTAAACCAGAAGTAGTTTTCATATAAACCTTATTGCTGTCAATTACAAGATCACGTCCTTCTACCAAAGGGATACCCATTTGCCTTGCCAAAAAAGTATGTTCATAATATGCTGAGTTATAAATACCAGGGGTAAGTATCACCACATTGGGCTGATCCACTTGTCTTGGCGAGAGGGATGCCAGTATATTATTCAACTCCAACGGGTAAGAATTGATCATTTTTACCTGATTGGCTGAAAGCATCTCCGGGAAAATTCGTTTCGTGACTTCCCTGTTTTCGAGCATATAACTCGCACCACTTGGAGTACGCAGGTTATCTTCCAGAACATAAAAAACGCCATCGGCTCCGCGTATCAGATCAATCCCTGCAATATGAACATAAATATTATGTGGTACCCGAACCCCCACCACTTCTTTTATAAAATGTGGGCAGCTAGATATTAAACGAGCAGGCACCACACCATCCCGGATGATGTTTTGTGAAAAATAGATATCCGCCAGAAACATATTAAGGGCTTTAAGTCTTTGCTTAATACCTTCTGAAATATGGTTCCACTCAGAACTTGTGATGATTCTAGGTATGATATCAAAAGGAAAAATACGCTCTATCCCCTTGTTATCGGCATATACGGTAAAGGTGATACCCTGATTCATGAAAAAATCGGCTGCCTGAAGCGATTTTTGATTCAGGGTTTCAATGGGCAGGTTCAGCAAGGAATCAAAAACATGCTTGTACCGATCCCTGACCCCTTCGAAGGTGAACATCTCATCCCAACCCTTAAAATCTGTCATCGAATTAATTAAAGACATAGAATTCTGGTATAAATGAATAGTAAGAAAACGGATTCTTTCCAAATATGAGGAAAAAATCCATAAAAACAAACATAATAAAATTCATTATACGAATTTTCACCCATTCTAAATTATCCTTTCGACTACCTGTCTTGTTTATCCGACTTTTTCAGGACTGAAATGAGAGCAAAAAATTCTTATTGAAAACAAGGCTTTGCCTGAAACAGAGCCCTACTTCGACCGTTTTTCAGTAAATAAATATCCATATTTTTTTAAAAAAGCAAGACCTAACAAAACATGCCCTATTAAAACACTACCCAAAACCAACATGATATTCAAAACGGTAGCCATCAGTTGATTCAGGTTAATTTTTGCCATCGCCTCGGGGCCTACCTGCTTTGTCATCGCCTCCATCTGTCTTTGAACCTCTTCCATAAAAACTTCATTACCCCGCAGATAAATGCCTTGAATAATAAAAAGAACTCCAAAGGAAAGCGCCACAAAGGCATTGACCCGAATCCAATCTTTCAGACTTGCCTTTACCGGTTGACTGGGTAAAATAGCCCGATGAATAAAAGTAAGGCTTGAAAAAATATAAATAACAGTTGCTGTAACAATAAATAATGGAAGCAATGCGGAAATATTTCCAAAAGCAGTTAATAACAAAATTGCGGCCATAAAGCTAAGGAAAAGGGCAAAAGGTAAAAGCAGGTAACTGAGAACACGATAAAAAATCAACATAGTAATGAAAATGAATTCGCGTAAAAATACCTGAAAAGTTTGAAGCGGCAATCGCAGCGCGGGGCAGCAGTATAATTACCTGATAAAAGGGGTAGTTCACCTACTTGCATACCGATAAAAAAAAGAGTACATTAGAGCATCCTATTTTTTAAAACTATAAAAACGATTGACATGGAAAAAATTCTGGTTGACTATGTTTTCAACACCGCACAGATTTCAAATCCTGATGGAAGTATTCCCTTACAAGTAACCGGTTGCACCCAAGCGGCCGGTCCTGGCGAAACGATTGCCGGTAATTTCCCAAAAAGCTTATCGATGGGAGCCTCAGGAAGATTAAAGGCTAGTATGGGAAACGCTCCGGTAAACAGTAAGCAGTTTTGCATCCGCATTGTGTTTAAGGCAGACGGATCCGTTATGGGGCGGCAAAACCTGGTGGAGAGCACCCAACTTCCTTTCTCGATGTTTATTGACAAAAAAGGATCCGGTGGCAGTGCTTTTCAATTACAGGTATCCTGCGCTCCGGCCGCACATGGCTGGGGAGGAACTAATACCGAATTTTTTATGACCTTGAATTCCGGGACCTGGTATGTGGCAGACCTGGTATATGATATGGATACCCTCGGGTTGTTTATAGACGGATCGATTGTTAGTGTTCATGCCTTTCCGCAGGGTGTCATTAATATCAATGCAGGTAATCAAGATTTTTTCCTGGGAACCTGGGTAGACGGCAACCGCAACCGGTTTAATGGCGACATTGCTGCTTTTCAATGGTTCAGCGGCATCCCATTAGCACTCGAAACCCAACTAGACGAAAGAAGAAGCCATGCCGAATGGTTTATTAGTTACAAAAATAATAGTATTAAAAAAACGCTGAACCTTGGTGCACCTGCTAAAAAATACTATTATGCCAGTAGCAGTAGCGGTTATATACAGGAATATCAGGCAGGAATGATCATGTACAGTCCAGCTATTGGTACAGCTTTTGAAATGCATGGATCGATTTGGAATTATTTCAAAAGTTTTACCAGAAAATCGGAGCTGGGATATCTGATTAGCGACGAAATAAATGCAGGGGCAGCGGGGGCACGTAAAAGCCTTTTTCAAAAAGGCGGCATATACTGGAGCGGCGGCACCGGTGCCAGGGCAGTTACCGGACAAATGTATCTTGACTATGAAGGCCATGGTGAATTCAAATGGATTGGCCTGCCAAGTGGCGAAATGCAAAACATACCCGGTGGCCGGCAGCAAGTATTTCAACGGGCAAGCTTGTATCATAAAAATAGTGAGGGGCGTGCTTTTGAAGTACATGGTTCCATTTTGGTAAAATATCAGGCAACTGGTGCGACCGGCAAATGGGGATTTCCTGTAAGTGATGAAACCGATATTAAAAGTGGCAGTTCGGTTATTGGAAAAATGAGTGAGTTTGAAGGCTGTGTTATTTACTGGAGTGGCAGCACGGGAGCCTGGGAAATACACGGCGATCTGCTGCTTGAGTACAAAGCTATGAATGGCCCAATGAGCAACCTCGGTTTCCCCACAAGCGACGAAAGTAATACCCCTGGTGTAGGTGGTGCAAGGCACAATACCTTTCAAAAAGGTACTATGGTATGGTATGGCAGCCAAAGCTCTATTCAGGTTTGCTATCCTTTTAAGGTGTTCCTCGGACGCATCAATTCCAAAGAAAATGAAGGTTTTACCATGGGCCAAAACGATTTGTATGTTTATACCAGTCTGATAGCCAATGGCCATACCGTTTTTTCCAAAAGGTTTCCGAATACGGGAGACTATGGAGGGCACAATATAAAGGATATCAATGCTACTTTTGACCACACGGTTACCCCAAATAATGCTAATCTGAAGCTGGTTGTACGTTTTGAAGTATGGGATGATGATGGACCAACTGCGAATGACCATCTTGGTACTTATACCAAAGAGTTGAACATAGGCAATGCATGGGGGTTGCGGGATAATAAAGGCGTTTACAATTCGGGAAGTTTTGCTAAAATCAACAGCATCACATGGAGCGTAAAATCTCAGATCAATGTTTCCTTACTTAGCGAACCAGATAAATGGTGGGGAGCTTCCAATGCAAGCACACCCATCCTAACCAAGGCTCAATATGCCAGTGCTTTTAGGGATGTAGACAGCGAAACAGAGTGGTGGGATATTGGGGATCATTTACATACCCTTTTTTACAACCTGGTGGTAAAATCTATCGCCAATGGAGGAAATTGCTTTGGCATGACTACCGAGGGAATTTATGCCCGAAAAAACAGGAGCCTTTTCAGCATGCCGCTTGACCGGTTTAATAATTTCAACGACTTCAAAAACGAGGTCAACATCAAACAGGCCTATCAGGTAGGGGCAGGACCCATCTGGTGGTTTATGGGTCAGTTTGTAACCGGTAATACGCACGATCCGGTGGATGTTTTTAATGCTACCAGAAATGCCTTTAACCGGGGAGACCATCCGGTTATTTGTGTTGCGCAAAACTGGGATTTCAGCGGTGCCCCGCATTGTATTCTACCAGTAGCATGGGACAGTTCCACCCGACCATGGAAAATCACTATTCTCGATCCCAATATCACTGGTCGCACCACTACCCTATTTGTGGATCCCGATCGCAATGAATTTAGCTATACAGGAACCAGTACTTATAAAGGTGCTGCCTGGTCGGGGGGACGTTTCCATTACATGCCATACAGCCAACTTTGCAGCACCCCGCGTACCCCGCTCTGGGAAGCCATTATTCTGCTCTTGTCAGGATTAATCATCATACTGGGCGAAGATTCCGTTACCCAAAGTATACGCGATGGAAACAATGTTGACCTCGATGCTTTTGGAACCGATGCAACCAATAAATTGAAAAACGGGCAAAGGATTGACGACAAACTATTAAGTTTTAAAGGCTTTGATGCAAAAATTATAAAAGCGACTACCCGCCTTAAAACAAACGTTGCAACTGATTTAATAAAAAAAGTAGAACGTTTGCAAACAGCCATGAATGGAAAAGGCATGATACCGGGCGAAATGTTACTCCGGATGAATACAAGTTCGGGATTCCAGCAACTACAACCCCTTGTAAATAGTCCCCACCTGATGACCATGGGAGATATAATGAGCGACCGTGCCGCGGCAACAAGGCTTTCCGCATTGGCCCGCGATATAAAAATTATGGGTAATCTCTCAAACCGTAATGTTTTCAAATTGGCAGAGGATGACAGCTTCATTAAATCGATTGATAAAAATACCGCCAGCATGCTTAAAGACCTGGCACATGGCAACGATAAGACCAATCAGATCATCCATCAGATTGCAGGTACAAAAAAAGGCAATCTGTCCTACCTGATGAAGAATCCCATGAGTTTTTACGAAATTGGCTCCCCCATCAATCAGGGAGAAACCAATAAAATAATCACTACCAAACCCGGAACAGATGCGATGCTCGTAGGTATGGAAAGTGCGGCGGCAAAGACGATGAAATTGCAGATCGAAAACAGATTGGGTGCCGGTAAAGATGTTGTAAAAGTTACCATTGACCGCATTCCTGTAGGCGCAGATCAAAAGGCAGAGTTTAATTTACAGCAAGGTCTTGGATCCATTGATATTGTTGGTAGTGCCGACCGGGTGCAGGCGCTGGTAACTGTTGAAACCAATATCAATGGCAAACTCAACAAAAAATCCTTCAACACCTCTATTGAGGGAGGTTTGCGGATACATCCTGCAACAGTACTCAGCAGTAATGAGTTGCTGGTAGGCAAAATAGACAAAGTATTTGGACAATTGCAGGAAAGCAGCCGGATACTGAACAAGTAAATCCAAAGGGAAACCGGTAGGTTAGGTAAAGCACCGGTTTCCTTTTTTATACAAGTCTACAGAAGGCATTCTTTTATTATTCAACTCGATTGGGTTCAGACCCACTAACAAAATATTCAAATTCAGTCCGCAGAATCTTATTGCTGGTTCTTTTCGATGAAAGACTTAAAAATCAGGTATAAATACCTGCAAATTTCTAGTAATTCCCCTGAACTGAATTCATTGGTCTGCTCGTAGCTTTGTATCATCACTTTAAGAAAAATGAAGCATCCCAACAAACCGATTACATAATAATTAACCAAAAACTTATATCATGGCTACTATGCTGATGAATTTCGACTTGCAAGATCATTCTGCAACCAAAAAGGATATATCCCTGAATACAGAGACTTTTGATTGTAAAAGATCTTTGGGACCAGGAAAAACCATTCTGGGTTATTACCCATACAGTCTGGCTTTCGGGCCATCTTGTAAATTAAAAGCGACCTTGGGAGAAAAAGAATTTATCAATAACCAATCATTTTGTATAAGATTATTATTTAGGGTAACAGGCCCGGTAGCTTTTCGGCAAAATCTTGCCGAAGCTAGTTCCCTGCCTTTTGCGCTGTTTGTAGAACCCTGCAACAAAAATGCTGCAGAATTTCAATTAACTGCCGGTGTATTAACCGAACCCTATGGTTGGATGGAAGCCAGCACCTTTTGCCATGGAGCACTCCAAAAAGGAATATGGTATGTAGCGGATCTTGTATTTGATAAAGATATCCTTGCTTTATTTGTTAATGGTGCTGTTGCTGGTATAAAGGCGCTGCCCATGGCTACGATTCCCCGAAATCAGGAGCCCGCACGTCTTTATTTAGGTTCTACCACAAACGGGGTTGATTACCGCTTTGAAGGAGAAATGGCTGCCTTTCAATGGTACAATGGTATCCCTCCATTTTTAGCTTCGCAAATTTCCATATGCAGAGATCTCCCCGAATGGCATATTTCAGAAAAACAAACTTCGCTGTTAAAAATCCATGATTTCGGATCCAAAACAAAAAAATTATTGCACGACCCCTATCAGGGAACCATAACACAGGAATATGAAAAAGGCGTTATTATTTTCATTACAAAAAATCGTAGAACTATTGAATTGTATGGACCGCTTTGGCCACATTACCAAACCTACCTCAGCACACTGGTAGCATTGAATATTCAAAAAAACAAAACATTACCCGTTACAAAAGAGCCGGAACACAAACCGCCGACAGGAAGAGGTACTTTCTTTCATTTTCCGGGCACCACCATTATACACGAACACCATCCCTCACTTCATCATATGATGCAACTGTTTGTAAGAAACATGCAGTTGCCGGCATAACTACTTCCCCTCCACACATTAAAAAAGTCCAACCGTTTCTGGTTGGGCTTTTTTAATGTGTATTGCCTTAATAATTTGCTTCTTATAATGCGGATTTAATGTGAAGCTCCTTGTATTGTTTAGCATCAATTTCACCGGGAGCATCAAGCATTACGTCACGGCCTGCATTGTTTTTGGGGAAGGCTATAAAATCACGGATGCTTTCACTACCGCCAAGAATAGAGCAAAGCCGGTCGAAACCAAAAGCAATACCACCATGTGGGGGAGCTCCAAACTCAAAGGCTCCCAATAAAAATCCAAACTTCTCTTTGGCCTCTTCATCGGTCATTCCTAAAGCAGCGAACATTTTCTCCTGCAGTTGGCGCTGAAATATCCTGATGGAACCTCCGCCTATTTCATTTCCATTGAGCACCATATCGTATGCATTGGCTTTGATGCCGGCATAAGGGTGTTCGAGGTATTTTTCAAGATCATTTACGGTTGGCGAATTGTTAATCATGGTTTCAATATCGGAAGGCTTGGGACTGGTAAAAGGATGATGCCTTGCTACCCAACGGCCTGCACCTCCGCCATCTGCATCTTCCAGCGCAAATTCAAATAAGGGGAAATCAACCACCCAAAGCAGCTTAAACTCATCTGTGCGACGTAGTCCAAGGCGCTCCCCCATTTCCAAACGGAGCGTACTCGCTGCTTTACGGGTCAGTTCTTCTTTACCGGCAAGCACCAAAATAAGATCACCGGCCACCCCTCCGGATGCTTCGGCTATCGCTTTTAGTTTTTCGCCATCAAAAAATTTATCGACGCTGCTTTTAAAACTGCCATCTGCATTACACTTTATATTTACCATGCCCTGCATGCCAATCTGTGGCCTCTTTACCCATTCAGTCAGTTCGTCCAATTGCTTGCGGGTATATTCGGCAGCACCCGGTATCGCAAGGGCAATTACCGTCTCGGCATTATCGAACACCCCAAAACCAGCCTCGTTGATCAAATGGCTGCTATCCTTTTTATCCGACAAAACATGGTCTGGCTTTTTCAGGTTCAGCAGCGACATGCCAAAACGGATATCGGGTTTATCATTGCCATACAACCACAAAGCATCATCATACGTCATGCGGGTAACCACTTCTGTATAATCAATACCTTTTACTGTTTTGAAAATAAATTTCACCAACCCTTCAAACATGTTCAGGATATCTTCCTGCTCCACAAAGCTCATTTCACAGTCAATCTGTGTAAATTCAGGTTGACGGTCGGCACGCAAATCTTCATCGCGAAAACATTTTACAATCTGGTAGTAACGATCGTAACCGCTAACCATCAATAACTGCTTGAAGGTTTGTGGACTTTGCGGTAAGGCATAAAATTGCCCTTCGTTCATACGGCTTGGCACCACGAAATCACGGGCACCTTCCGGAGTACTTTTTATCAAAAAAGGGGTTTCAATATCCATAAAACCTTGTCCATGCAAGTATTCTCTTGCGGCACGGTTGACGGCATAACGCAGTTCAATGTTTTTCTTAACCGGTCCACGACGCAGATCGAGATAACGGTATTTCATCCGCAGATCATCCCCACCATCGGTTTCATCCTGTATGGTAAATGGAGGCACTGCACTTTTGTTCAGCACTTTAAAATCTGTTACGGAGATCTCAATCTCCCCGGTAGCAATGTTATTGTTTTTATTGGTCCGCTCTCTTACAGCACCGGTTGCCTGTATTACAAATTCGCGTCCGAGTGGGTTGGTATCCAACAGCTCATTAAGGTTTTCGGCAAAAACCAATTGGGTAATCCCATAGCGGTCGCGGAGATCCACGAAAGTGATGGCACCAAATTTACGAACGGTTTGCACCCAACCGGAAAGGGTAACAGTTTGAGCAATATGGGCAGGTCTTAATTCGCCACAGGTATGAGAACGATACATGAAATTTTATATATTTTATTTTGAGATAAAATGGTGATTTTTCTGGCATTCCCTTTGTTATCAGGTTGTAGCCCTGCTTTCCCCAGGTAATATTTACCCATAAAAAAAGCTATCTTCTAATTAAAATCGGGTGGCAAATATAAGCAAGAAAAGGGATGCTCACCTGGTTTGCAGCAACAACTGGTAAAGCAGTGCCGCTACAGGATTACCCCCTTTTGGAATCAGATGGTCGTCTATGCGGCTTACAGGCTGAATGCCTTTGGTGGTGCTGGTTATAAATACCTCACTGGCGGAAAGCAGCTCTTCCTGCAATATATCCCTTTCTTCCACCGGCATCATTTTTCGCGCCAACTGCAAAATGCGCATCCGGGTGATTCCGTACAGAATACCTGTATCCGGGGTAATCAGCACGCCATTTTCCGTAATTAAAAAAACATTACTACGCGGACACTCGGTTACCCGACCATTATTTATATACAAAACCTCCTGAAAACCTTTTTGTACAACCTGAGGCTGCAGCCAGATGCCCATGCTGTAATCAATGGTTTTGGCATTGGCTATACTTCTTTGATAAGGGTAAGTCATCAGGCCAAAATCACCGGTAGCAAGTACATCCGGCAAAGGCGATAAGGATTGCAACGTTACAAGACTATTGGGTATTTTTCCGGGAAGGAACCCATTTGGGCTGCAGCCACCTGTAAGGGTAATGCGCACCCCTGCTTCATGATAAGGCATGAGGGCATGCAATGCCTGCATCATACCCAAGGCAGTCAGCGCATCAAAGGGCATTTTCAAATGCATGATGGCAGCCGATTGCTCTAATCTTTCCCAATGGGCATCAAAAAAAGGAGCCACCCCATTCATCAACCGGAAGAAATCAAAAACCCCATAGCCTCGCAAAACAGCCAGATCCGATACCGGAACGCCTGCCTCATCTGAGGGATATAATTTCTGATTAACAAAGACAAAGGAGGGTAACATCGCTTATTTTTGATTGAATTGCAGCAAAAATACTTCATAAACAGTCTTTAAGTAAGATCAGGTAGCCCAATAATCACCTTACATGGAAAAACGAATTCTTACTGCCCTTTTCTTTTTCGCCATTTTCATTGCTTGCTTTAGCCAAACCATGACCCCGGCAATGCTGCAGGAGACCCGTCAAAAAAGCTGGTTTCGTTTGTATTACAAGGTACCTTCGGATTCCATGCTTTTATGGTTGAACCAAGACAGAATAAATTTTGATTACCTCAACCAACTCACTCCAGCAGCTATATTGCCCGATTCTATTCATTCGGACAGTCTTACCCTGCCAAATGGGCAATACATCCTTGTAAAAAGCAATTTCGAAGATGCTGTTGCCTCCTGGTTTGAAGTATCCGAAACAGGCATTGCTTTTACAGAAAACCGGAGGACCCAATACCTGATGGTCTATCAAAAAGAACCAGAATCCATAACCGATGCCTCGGTAAGGAACCTTAAAACTTCCTTTGAAAAAGAAGCGAAACCCGGGGGATTTGTAGTCCCAAAAGGCAGATGGGTGGGACAATGGATTGAGGTAGCTACCTCTGGAGATACGCTGATTACCCGCATTGAACAGGATAGAAATAAAAGAAGAAACTGGAATACACCTTTTTATAAAAGGCCTTTCAAATATTGGCCAGTCGTAAGGTTTGTCTATAAAATTCCAAAAAAAATAGATGGACTATTTGATGGAGAGCCTTCCCCCCGCAGATCGAACCGGCTCGGCAAAAAATATAAGACCAACGGCTTTGTATTATTCAGTCAGCCGCTTTACAAGCCGGGTGATACCCTTCGATTAAAAGCATGGCTGACTAATGGAAAAGAAATGCCGCTTGAGGAACAGCAAGATATATCCATCTCCTACCAAAAAAATAGCCGTTATACGTACACCACACTTGGGAAATTAAAACCTGTTACTCCCGGAAGTTATCTATATGAATTGCCCTTGCCCGACTCTTTTCCATCTGATACCCGATACATTTTTCATTTGCAAGGCAAAAGCAAATTTGCAGAAATCAATGCCGGTTTTTATATAGAAGAATATCAGCTTCCGGATATCAGCAGTTTTAGCATTAGCTCCGCAAAAAAAACTTTTTTGCCTGCAGATACCATACAAATAAAATCGAAAGCTTTAGATGCAAGCGGGCTCCCACTGCTTGATGGGGCATTGGAATGTTTTCTTCTAACCCGGCAAATAAATAACTGGAACGGTGACTCACTCTTTATACCGGATACCTTGTACCATCAAAGCAAACCATTGGTTACCTCGGGAGAAACCATATTCAGCATCCCGATATCGGGGTTGCCCCAAGCGGGTATGGAGTTGGAGGCTAAAGTAATTTTGCGCAACAGCAACAACGAAAGACAGGAAAAAACGATCAACCTGATAATATCTCCCAATAGTAAAAAAATTGAATTTATCCGGACGGAACAGGGATTGCGGATATCCTATAAAGAAAATGATATAGCCATTCCCGGCATGGCAAAACTCATCACAGAAAATAATTTCTGGTCCGTTGACAGCTTGCTAAAGCTACCCTGTACCATAAAACCACATCCGCTTGCCAGCACATACGAAGTACTTATAATGGATAGAACAGGCAAAAAAATATTCAGTGAAATTTATGAAGCCTCGGACGATAAAAAAGCAGGAATTCTGCCAACCATCGATCCCATTTTTATTCAGGACAGTATTGGATTTACCCTATACAATCCGGCGCAGCAAGCCGTGTGGGTTACCCTGTATACCGGCAAAAAAATAATATGGGAAGATACGCTGCAACAAGCCTTTTTTACCTGGAAAACCAAAGCAAGTGAGCGATTGCTGTACCGGGTAAAATACAGTTATGTACATGAAGGCGAAGCCAATACCCAATACCTTCAAATCGGGCTACCCTACAAATGGCTGCAGGTGCAAACCACCCTTTCTCAAGCGGTACAACCCGGAGCAAAAGATACCATGCTGGTAAAGGTTACGGACTATCTCAATCAACCTGTGAAGGACGTCAATATATCGGCCGTTGCTTATAATACACAGCTAAAGGATAAAATCAACCTGCCGGAAATTCCACTGGTACATCAATATAAAAAAAGAAAAACACATAGATCCTTGCCAGAACTGAAAGAAAACGCTTCCTTGTTTAGCAAAACGAAGCCTCTTTTTCAATACCCCAATATTCAGCGCTATCTCGGAACAGATACCATGCTTTATTACAAGTTTTTGTATAATAAAAATAACACCTATATCAGAAGAAGCCAAATGCAGAATGCCATGCCAGAGCTGGCTGTTCATGCACAAAAAGATGGCGTACCAGAACCCCTTTATATTGTGTACGCAAACAACCGTCCCATTTGGTCTGCTATCGTCAATACAAAAGACACCTATAGTTATGCCATGCAACCCGGATTTGTAAAGCTATCTGTTCGTACCAAAAACCAGCAGATTACTATTGATAGCATTTACCTCCAACCTTTTTTCAAACAGGATGTATTTTTGAACCTTACGGCTTTGCAATCAGATAAAAAAGCGACCATCCAACCCATGCCAGATACCCTGCTGGCCAGAGAAAAAAATATTCTTGAAAACTACTTTATCCGTTTTGAAAAACACAATGACAATACAGGTGCCTGGATTTGGCAAGAAGACCGGGTGCATGTATTGAATTACGGAAATAATAATGATTGGATTGCCGGACCCTTTGAGGATTACCTACCCCTGCAAGGCTGGAAAAAAGATGCCTACAACACCCGGTTCCCCATGGAAAAAAGATACACTTACCGGATTGGAAAAGATTTGGTACGAATGGAAAAAGCACCCTTATTACCAGAAAAATATAAACTCAGTAAAAAAAGAACTTTGTGGAGAATTGGTGAAGAAATACCATCACAAATGCTGCCTCCGCAACCCAAAACAGAACCAACACCGGGTTATCAGCTTACTATAAACCGCAACGGGTACAAAACAGAAAAGGGAAATGCAGCAGCCCGATTATTCATCCGTTACGACAGCAGTATTGCTTATCAGGCATGGCTTCCTGTGGATAGCTTGCACGGCTTTATGGTAAATTATGGTAGCAATACCCAACAGCATAACCTAAAACCGGGGCGCTATTACCTGCTATTGATAAAAGCGGATGGTCGCTCCAGCCAGCACGGTCCCTTTTTACTAAAAACAATGGGTACTTTTTGTATTACCCTGCAACCTGTGTTTACAAATGAAAATCGGCTTACGGACAGTCTGCCTGCATGGCAACTGAAAAAAGTCCTTCAATCAAAACTCCTTTTAAATTCTTCCATAGAGCAGCAATCTTTTCAGGTCAAGTCCACAGAAGACCCTACTATTGAAAAAGGAGGAGGAATTATCCGGGGGCTGATGGCAGATAAAGCTACCGGAATTGGAATACCCGGAGCCACCATCATAATCAAAGGATCTAAAAAAGGAGTAACCACCAATTCGCAGGGATTTTACGAAATAGGTGAACTTGCCAAAGGCCATTACACCTTGGTTTTTAACTCGGTAGGTTATGTGGCTCAGGAGAAAAAAGCAACCCTATGGACTGAAAATGCCATACAGGTAAATGCAATGATGGAGGTTAGTGAAATGAAATTGGAAGAGGTGATTGTGGTTGGGTATGGCACGATGACAAAAAAGTCATTGACTGGAAGTGTAGCACAGGTATCAGGCAATGGCTTTATGAATAGCCTACAGGGCAAAGTGGCTGGAGTGCAGGTAACGGGAAATCCCGGAGCTGACGCAAGGGTTGCCATCCGGGGTACCAGCAGCATCAATGGCAACAACGAACCTTTATACGTGGTAGATGGGGTGCTGATGCAAGGGCTGCCTGACAATCTTGATACAACCCTCGGCAACCTTAGCATAGAAATACTGAAGGGAAGTGCAGCCACTGCCATTTATGGTAGCCGGGCGTCCAACGGCGTTATCATCATTCAAACAGGACAAGGCATCGTATCGGCTATCCGGAGCAACTTTCATGATTATGCCTACTGGAGACCAAGCCAAAACACCAACGAAAAAGGATGGGTAAAAATCCCGATTTCCTATCCCGATAATATCACCAACTGGCAGCATGCGGTGTATGCTGCCGCAAAAAAAGGTCGCTATGGCAGGCAATTGATCAATACCAAAACTTTCAAAGCCATTCAGGGCCAACTCTCTGTTCCCGATTTTTTAATTGAAGGCGATTCCACCTTTTTGATAGGCAAAGCCATGAATTATTCCGCCGAAGAGCAGCTTCTGGAAACCCGTTTTGAATTGGTAGACCGGCTTCAGGAGGCAACGATTACAGTAAAATCAATGGATGCCGCCACACCCGCCTTTGGGTTGATGGCTCCCAATGCACCCGATACGCTACAACCGGTCTTCAAGGTATCGGATAGCCGCAACCGTACCGATGGGGAACAGAGAAAAATACCGGTTTTTGAAAAGGGTACCATAGAAACCACCGGAAGCTTTTTTCTGCTACCTGCCAGCGATACCACGGTTTATTTTTCACCTGAAAAAGCAGGAGAACCGGTAGAAATTTATGTCACAAGCCAATTGATTGACCTGCTCGATAAAGAACTTGAAAGCCTTAAGGATTATCCTTACGCCTGTATGGAGCAAACCGCTAATAAATTGTGGGGGCTACAAATGATGCAATCGATTAAAAAAGCAACCGGACAGCCATTTAAATATGGCAAGCTCATGGATGGACTTGAAAACAAATTGCTTAAAAATCAATTGGCAAACGGAGGGTTTTCCTGGTGGACCAATGGGGAAGCCAACCTGCATATTACCACCCGGGTTTTGCAGGTGTTACGGCAGTTGCCACAAACCAAAGGGGTAAAAAATGCTTTGCGCAATGGATACCTTTACCTGCAAAACGCTTTGCCTCCGATGGATAAATATAAAAAACTGGAAGCAATTTATGCGCTTTCGCAGGGCGGTCATGTGTATCCATACAAAGCAGCGGTAGATACCATTGTTTTCGATAGTCTGAGCCTGCATGCCCAATGGCAATATTTCAGTATAGTACAGCAGCACAGCAACTTTTCTGATTCGCTCTGGAAAAAACTATGGCAAAAAAGAACAGAGTCTGTTTTAGGGGCTTTGTATTGGGGGCAACCCTCCCGAAGCTGGTACAATGCACCCAAAGCCACTATGGTAGTAGCTTACCGTGCCATTGCCAAAGATTCTGCCAAAGAATATCTGTTGCCAAGGCTGCAACAATATTTTCTGGAAGAACAAAAAGAAGGCTTTGGGAATACCGTTGAAAAAGCAGAAATAACCAATCTGCTGCTTCAGGAAGCTTTGAAAAATAAAGAGGAAAAATTAGAAAAACCTGGCATTAAAATAGGTGATGGAAAAACAATCAATCAGTTTCCATTTACTACTACCATCAAGGGGGCAGATGCCTTTACTTTCCGGAAAACCGGCGCAGGCATAGTCTATCTAACAGCCTTTCAAAAATGGCAAAACAAAACGCCACAGCGGGTGGATTCGCTTTTTGATATAACTACCAATCTTATACAGCAAGGCGACACCGTTGGCTCGCTAAAAAACGGCAACCCCGCAACGCTGCTGCTTAATATACTTGCTAAAAAATCAGCAGAATTTCTGATGCTCGAAATTCCAATTCCAGCAGGTTGCGTGGTTACCCAAAAGCAACAGGTAGCCGGTCAGCACCGCGAATATCTAAAAGGAAAAGTGTTGGTTTTTATAGAGCAAGTAAATCCGGGTAAGGTAAAGATTGATATCCCGATGGAAGTTCGCTTTAAAGGAACTTTTACGTTGAATCCTGCCAAACTCGAATTGATGTATCAGCCTGTTTTTTATGGCAGAAACGAGATAAAAACCATTCAGATCAATTGAGTAAAAAGGAATTTATTTGGTTGTCACCACCACATCATTGGTTTCTTCCAGCAGCCCTTCATCGTTCATTACCACGGAGCGGCTACGGTGGCCCCACTGATAAATAAGGTAATAATAACCAACAAAAGCCAGCCCAATGATAAAAGGAAAAACAGCAAGATGTTTGTAGGTGTAGATACCAAAAAGAGGTATTTCATTAAAATGTAAAAATTCGGATATCATCCAATAGCTGTTGGCCAGTATCCAGATAGAAATAGCTGCATTGTGACACAACTCCGCCACCATGTGGCGGGTACGCCAGGTGATGACTAAAGATATGATGAAAGTGGGCAGAATCATGATGATACCCAAATTCCGCCATTCGAGGCACCAACTCAGGTCTTTGAACAACCAAAAAACTATGTGCAGGTTTTCCATTTTACGAAACCGCAGCGGAATGGCATATTGAGACTCATTTTGTTTCATCCGGATCATTCAATTTTACTTCCCGGCCTTTATTTGGTAGCATCCGGAAAACATTTTAAAAAATACTATATTAATTTTTCGCCAAAAAAAAGAATAAAAATAGGGAATTGTTATAAAAATGCTCTTTTAAACCTTAAAATATCGGCAAAAGGCTCAATTGAACCCTGCCCCAACAGGAAATTTGCCATTTGCTCTCCTAACCAAGGAGCTAAAGAAACGCCTTTGGTACCCATACCATTGAATATAGCCAACTGCGGATTATGGGGGTGGCGACCAACAAAAGGCCTCCGGTCTATAGTGGCAGGACGGATAGCTGCCAAATGATCTGTAATCCGGTATGGAACTTTTAGGGTTTGCTGTAGAAATAGCTCCATCTTTTGGCGAAAGGATATTGTTGGCCCTTCATCGGTATAGCGATTGTCGTAGGTACTGCCCATCCACCATAAGCCCTCCTTCCAGGGTACCAGCGTGGTAATCCCGAATTTGTAAATATTGCCGGGGGGCAGATCAGGTATTTGGGCTACCAGCGCTTCCCCTTTGTTGAAGGAAAAAGGTAAACCTTGCCAATAAGGCGATTGAAACCCGGCCTGCCCGTCGCAGTACACTACAGTATCAAAGGCTTCCCCGTTGTACTGTAAACCAACAGCCTCTAGTTTCATTTTTTCCGGATCAAAGGAAACTTCCCGGAAAGCTCCTTTTTGCTCTAAAAAAGTTCGCCAGCCGCTCAACAAGGCAGATAAATCAATATGGTAGGCCGGATCAATTTTTACGGCATTAAAACCAAACTCAAAAAAGGAAGCATATTGCCCGACATTATATACAGAATGGATGTAAGCAGGCTCATCCTTCATTTTGAGTTGATAAGCCTCCAGCATTTGTTCCGAAGGCGGAAAAGCCAGAATACCGGTTCTGCGCAACACCTCTATTTCAATTAGGTTACCTAAATGGTTATAATTTTTTTCAGCAAAAGGCAACAGTTCATTGGCCAGCCAGGTTGTCACCACCTGCCGTCCGGTAACGGGGTTAATTACCCCGCTTGCCACCCTTGAGGCCGTGTTAGACTTACCCGCATCCAATACCAGCACCGAAGCCCCTTTTTGCAACAGCCAGTAACTTAACCAGGTGCCACTAATGCCCTGCCCCACAATCAAAATACGCATGCTGCGAAACTACTACATGTTACCTGCTAACAAATAACCCCAAGCGATTTCCCGATTTTTGCAATAAAAAAGTTCAACTATCCTTGCTTCAAATTGTTGATTGATTATTATTTATGGTAAAAAAGCAACATCAAATCGTTTGGCTGAAACGGGATCTGCGGCTGCAAGATCATCAACCGCTATGGGAGGCGGTGCAAACCGGGCAACCTGTAATACTGTTGTATGTTTTTGAAACCGATTTGATGCATGCAGCAGACTACGATATCCGGCATGGACGTTTTGTATGGCAAAGCCTTGAGTCAATACGCAGGCAGTTGCCTGTACCCGAATCGCTTTGGGTTCTTAGTGGCAATATGCCGCAACTGCTGGATAAAATATATGACATGGTAGGATTTTGCCATTTGTACAGCCATCAGGAAACTGGCAATGGGGTAAGTTACCAAAGGGATCTTGCGGTGGCAGAATGGTGTCAACAAAATAAAGTTGGTTGGCAAGAATACAGCGACCGAGGCATCATCAGGGGATTAAAAAAAAGGAATAATTGGCCGGGGCAATGGTATGCTCACATGCATGCTCCGCAGATTAATACTCCGCTCAATAAGGTAAACTGGATGGCTGATACCCCGGAAGGCTTACCGGTTATAAAAAGTTTCGAGACCCTTTTTCCGGGAGAGAAAATGCAACATGCCCTTATTCAACCCGGCGGAACCGACAAAGGGAAGCAATACCTGCAAGGCTTTTTACAAACCCGCGGGGCTAATTACCAACGGCATATTTCCAAACCCGAATTCGCCCGTATAAGTTGCAGTCGTTTGTCCCCTTACCTTGCCTACGGCTGTTTATCGCTGAGACAGGTGTATCAGGCTAGCAAAAACCGTATCGCTGAAGCACCGCATATGAAAAAACCATTGGAATTTTTCTTACAAAGGCTTCGATGGCATAGTCATTTTATCCAAAAACTTGAATCGGCACCGGTATTGGAATTTGTAAATACCAACCCTGGATTTGACCCCATAAGGCAGGAAGTGGATGAAAGATTGCTACAAGCCTGGAAAACGGGACAGACAGGGTATCCGTTGGTGGATGCCTGTATGCGTTGTGTGGCCCAGACCGGTTACCTCAATTTCAGGATGCGTGCCATGCTTGTGAGTTTTTTAACCCATCATTTGTGGCAACCCTGGCAGGCCGGTGTGCATCATCTTGCCCGGTATTTTCTGGACTATGAACCGGGGATTCATTTTCCACAATTTCAGATGCAGGCAGGTGTTACCGGTATCAATACTATTCGTATATACAACCCTGTAAAACAGGGCACAGACCATGATCCGGATGGGGCTTTTGTAAAAAAATGGTGCCCCGAACTAAGGGGAGTTCCCTCCCCTTTTATCCATACTCCCTGGGAATTGACCACCCTTGAACAAGATGCATTCGGTTGTCGGCTCGGCTCCGACTATCCGCATCCCGTTATCCAATTGGAAACGGCAGCTAAACATGCACGGGAAATGTTGTGGCAGCAAAAAAAATCAGGTTCGGTGAGACAAAACAATGCCCGTATTCTGAGCGGACTTTCTGGTCGAAAATCGGAAACAGAGGAAGGTGCCTGAGAATGTTGGGGTTGGAAATTTCCACCCAATTTATAAAGTCCTTGATATTGTGCCCGTGATCGTTTTTTCAACCAACCCAACCTCCACCGATTGCAACAGGAAGACACTATAGCCCCCTGACCCAAGAGGTAAGGCTATCCCCTTTACACACAATGTCTTTAATATGGGCATTGCGCGCCGAAATGAGCATTAACCGAAGACAAAAATATAGCACAATTCGACAGATACCGCAACGCCAAACGGCTTCGGCATTGAAACGTAGTAGGGAAGCGAGCCTCGTTTAATATCCGAACCCAAAAAGCTGGCCTTTGCTTTACAAAATCGCCTCTCCTTACAAGAATACTCTGCCTACAGACTACAAGGTCTGGACCTTGTATAAGAAAGTTGAAAATGCTTCAACAGCCTGTTAATAAAATTCCAAAAAATATTTTTGAGACCCTGTTTTGTATTGCTTTTTTACCCTTCCTTTATTTAAATTTAAAAAAATGAAAAAACTTCTACTCGTCTCTTTGGCGACCCTTCTCATTGCTGCGGTTTCTTTTGCCCAGACAACTGCTGACAAATTATATCAACACTCAGGTAAAGTACTTGAAGTGAAGATTATAAAAGTCGGTGAATTATCAATATCTTATAAGTATCCCGGTGAAGATGCTGAACAGGTTATTGGAAAATTGGCCGTTTCGAAAATCGTATTTTCAAGCGGACGTACAGAAGAAATTTCTGAAAAAATATCTGTTTCCAGGCAAGACGATTGGGAAAATGTACAGATCATCACCGATAAGTCACAGGTTGTAGGCTTGAAAGCAGGTGAAGAAGTAGGTGGCAAAACTGCCGGTTTTATTACTTACAATTCTGCAGGTTCTGCAGATAAAAAGGCAACCAAAAAAATTAAAGAAGCTGCTGCTGAAATGGGTGCTCAGTTTATTTTAATGACTTCTGATAAAAGCGATGGTTTTGGTGCAAAACAAGCTATGAAAAAAGGAGTTACTTATTCTTACAAATAAGCAAAAATTATTAAAAAAAAAGGCTGTCCCAAAATTTGAGACAGCCTTTTTTTTTAATAAAGATGTGGTTAAAATGAATAGCCCACAGAAATATGATTTGAGGGGCTGTACCTCTCACTATAGTGAAATACCCTACCCACTTTATTTGAGGGGCTTTCAACCCTCGCTATATTGAAACACCCCGGTATGGCTTAGATTTCGGGTTTAGATGGCGAGCAAATTAAAAATGGTACGAGATACTCCTAAGATCCGAGGGTCTTTACCTCTCGCTAAATTTAACACCCCCTGTCGGGATTAGATTTCATGTTTGGCCAATGGACTGATCAAAGGGCTGAAACCCCTGCAATAATAAATAGCCACGCAATTTCATTTATTTCGACGGAATGCAACCCTTGTTATAGTGAATCGCCCCTAAAGGCATGCATTTCGGGTTTAGATGGCGAGATAAACAAAAATGGTGAGCGTGCGGGCCACTATAGTTACAGGTAATCACCACCACATCAGGCTACGGCCTATGGGAAGGTTTTAACGCTTTTATTGTAGAAAAAGCAAAGGGGGCCACCTTATCTCCAAAACATTGCTTTCCTCTCACCTCTCCCATCTTTTCACACCTTCTCCACTCTCACCTTCTCCTGTTTCCCGGCTCACTTTTCCCCACAAGAAAAGACCCTGAGATGATCACAATCACTCCAAGGTCTTTTTTAAATTTATTAAATCTGATTATTCTTTTGGTTTACGATTGCTATCCCGGTTACGCTGATTATCATCGGTATTGGAGCGATTGACCATTCTGAAAAGTAACGAATCAAATTTTGGTTGCTGTTCAGGTGTCAATAGTTGTTGCATCCGCTTGAAATGTTCGAAATAGGCAATTTCAATAAGTGCTTGTTCGTCGCCCACCTTACGCGCCGCTTCATTCACAACTATATCAGTCAATCCATCCTTCCTGAGCAAGACCACCATTTCGGTTTTAGCCGTTTTCATGCTATCCTGCAAAGGTTTTAACTGCTTATCGCGATACTCACGAAGGAGGAGATAGGCTTCGGTCTGCATAGAATCTAATCCAAGTTCATCCTGAAGCATTTTCACCATTCTTTCTACTCTTGTCAATTCGGAAGGCTTTACTTCGGGCTTTAAAAGAAGGTAAAGCATAACAAAATTAGCAATCAGCAACACCCCAATTAAAAGCAGCAACGTTTTGTTTTTACCCATTCAAATCTATTTTATTTCATTCAGATCTACCAACGAGTATTGAATGTTGGATGCACTGTATTCTGTTGCAAAAAGTTGTTCCATTTCAGCCTGAGAGGGCTCCGCTTTATCATTTTTCTGAAAAATGACCCACATATTGAGGGCGAGAAACAAAGCAGTGGCGGCAAAAGCAAAGGAAGGCCTTGAAATAAAACGAGCTGTTTTTTCCCAACGGCTGTTTGCTCCCTTTACCCGGGCAAGTATACGTGTGTACAAAAATGGGTTGGCATTGGCCCGCTGCAAACCATCAAGGCTTTCCATTGCCTGATTGACCCATTGTTCGGACTGATTTTCCATGTTATTGTTGTTATTTATTTCATCTTAAGAGGTTCTTGCTTAAGGAACCAATAATAATTAGACGTTGATTATTCTTTTTCTTTTCGGTAAACCTCTTCCAAATATTTTCTTAAATTCAATTTTGCTCTTTGGAGCAGAGATTCTACAGCCGGTACTGTTGTGCCAATCACTTCGCTCACTTCTTTATGATTCAGTCCTTCTACCCTGCTTAGCACAAAAGCAGCTTTTTGTTGATCTGGCAGTTGCCCTATTGCTTTAAACAAAGCTACGGACAGTTCCTTTTTCTCCGCTTTTACTCCAGGATGTAAAAAATCCGCCGGATCAATAACCAATTCATCGTTGATGCCAAATAAACTCTGGATATAGGCAAATCGCTTTTTTCGTTTCCTGCTTCTTAGGAAATCCAGGCTTTTTGTAACCGTGATCCTGTACAACCAGGTGCTCAACTTCGATTCTCCCTTAAAACCTCCAATAGACTCCCATGCTTTTACAAAGACCTCCTGGGTAACATCTTCGGCATCCATTTCATTCTGCACCAACCCCAGCGAAGTATTATATACCAAATCTTGCCAAGAGGTAACCATCTGCTTAAAGGCTGCCGCCTCACCTGCTTTTAACTGCTCAATCAATTCCTGTTCGCCCAAAGGGAGTAAATTTTATACTTTTCCAGTTGCGAAATTCGGAATTATATTTTTAACGAGAGGGAGATTTTGGCATCCCCTTCCCAAAATTGCGCAAAGTGTATGTAAATGTAAGCATAAAATACTGCTGCAGCACCTGTGTTTGCACATCTTCAATATAAAGAGCCTCTACGGTTCGGTTTACACTTTGGTTTTGTTTCAGCAAGTCAAAAACACTCAATTTCAACTCCCCGCGCTGTTGGGCAAGGAACTTTTTACCAGCACTCACATTCCAAAGCCAGAAGTTCTGGTTAAACCCGTCTGCCAACCCCGAAAACAATTGATTGGTAACATCATTAAGTACAAACCAGCCCGATTTTGTCAAAAGATTGACTTTACCAGAAACGCTATGAGAATAAAACTTATTATTCAGGTTGGGGTTGAAAGAATTGATCGCATTATTGAAATTACCTGAATAAGACAGATTAAAATCGATAAACTCACTGATATTGCTTGCAATACTTACGCCACCATTATAGGCATAGTTGTTGGTAAAATTACGAACATTGTTTACCGCACCCGGTGTACGGACATAGCTCAATCCTCCACTAAAATTAAGATTGCTCCTGATAACTTTAAGTGGTAAGCCGTAATTGAAAAAAGAACGCACACTCCAGTAGCCATTCAGGTTAACCGGCTTGGAAAACTGAGCACCTTTTCGCAAAAGAATACCGTTGGCCACAAGACTATCATTGTTAGCCACCCAAGTAGCGTTGGTAACGTAATCGTTCACCTGTTGTGCGAAAATACCAGCAAAAAGACTTTTGCTTTTTGCTGTATTGGTATAACTTAAACGGGCAAACATAAACTGTGTGTAGCTTTGACCCAGATCCTCATTACCACTTGACAAGAAAATTGGATTATTGATATTTACCACATTCTGCAACTGATTGATGGAAGGGGTATTAACAGAAGCTCTATACCGCACCCTTAAATTGGTTTGTTTGGTAAAATCTTTACGATAACTCAGGTTAGGCAGCCAGTTATTAAAGGTTCGCTTGATATTATTTGTGACCGGGAAAGTCTGATCGCTGTTGAGATTGGTGTTTTGAAAATTAAGCCCTACAGAAAACTCACCCCGCTCTCCAAGGCGATAGTTTATGCCGGCATTCTGTATCGTTGTCTTGTTATCAAAAAGGTTGCTTTGCAGGGTATCGAAAATAGTAAAATCATTGGTACCCTTATCTAAAAAGCGGTTTTGTTGATCAGCCTTGCTTACATTGTATTGGGGATTGTAATTGAATTGAATGATACTTTTTTTACCTAAAGGCTCACTGTAAGTTACATTGGTACTCAGGCTATAACCGTTAGATTGATTATCTGTAAGTTGCTGCAACGTATCTCTTTCCAAAAAACCAGCCTTCAGCGAAGTGGTAATGGCATCAAGATTGGCCAGATTGGAACGATCGTTAAAATTGGTATTCAGGTTAATGGAAAAACTCCTGCCTTTTTTGGCAAATCCTCTCCGGTAAGTAATTTCATTGCGGATATTGTACCCCTTACTGTTAGTAGAACGGTCATTTAAAGTCCCGTTTATAATATTTCCATTGGCGGTTCGGCTTCCCCCATCCAGTATGTTCTGCCCATCGTTCTTCTGAAAACTGATATTGGGTGCTATGATAAGGGTATTATTAGAATCAATTTTATATTGAAAACGGGCATTAATCCTGTGGTTAAAATTGTTGCTTACACTCTGGTTGGTTTCGCGATAAAACTGGCTGGTATCCCCCAGAAAAGTTTCGCGGTTTGTAGAACTAAATGCTGTGGTTCGGGCATTATTGAAAAAATAGCTGCCGGTTACTTCCATTTTCTTTTGTGCCCAAAGGTCGCTGAAATTGATACCCATTGCATTGGTGGCTGCAATCCCCGCCTGCTGATCAGTAAAAAAGGTTCCGCCGCCACCCCAACCACCACGACCACGGCCACGCCCCTGACTAGCTTGGCCGTTTACCCCAAGCAGGTCTTCCCCGGAAAAATTTTGCTGGTTAACATTATTAAAAAGGCCAATAATATTGATCCGTCTGTTGCCTTGAAAAACATTCATACTGGTACCGGCTGCATAACGCTCATCGGTACCATAACCTGCATAAATACGCCCAAACTGACCGTTACGCATATTGGCTTTTGTAACAATATTGATTGCCTTGGTTTCATTGCCATCGCTCACACCGGTCAATTGGGCCTGATCGCTCATACGATCATAAACCTGAATTTTATCTACGATTTCGGCTGGAAGATTTTTAAGAGCCGCGGTGGCATCGTTGCCAAAAAACTCCCGGCCATCAATGGTTACCCGCTGCACCTGCTCTCCTTGTGCAGTTACCTGCCCATTTTGTATAACAATACCAGGAGCTTTTCGCAATAAATCTTCCACTGTACCATCAGGATTTACCTTAAAAGCAGCAGCATTAAATTCGGTGGTATCGCCTTTTTGCCGGGCTGGAGGTATCCGCCCTACTACCACTACATCACCCAGTGTTTTTAACTTGCGAAAAAGCAAAACTTCGCCAAGGGCCTGATTGCCGTTGTTGATGGTTACGGTTCGTTCAGATAAATCATATCCTGTATAAGTAAACTGTAATTTATAGACGCCATTGGAAACAGGGATGCTGAAAACCCCCTTTTCGTCGGCTGAAAATACTTGTTTTTTAGAAGTATCTGAAGTTGGTATTAAGGTAACAGAAGCCTTAATAAGTACAATGTTGCTATCACCATCTGTAAGGGTACCTGAAATACGCCAGATTTGGGTTTGCGCCTGAAGAACTGATCCTGAAAATAAAAGAACAATGAAAATTTTGTATATCTTTTGCATACTGTGTGATTGGACGTTTCTGTATAAAATAGTCGTCGATAATTGAATATGTGTGCACTCAATACGAGCAAATAAAACCGGTATAACCTTTCTTTAACTAAAAGATTTTTTTTATTTAAGTAAGCATTAAGGTTTAACAATAATCCTTTTAATAAAAAAATACAACCCTAAAAGGCAAATGCCTTCTTTACTAAATAAATTTTTGGAGATCATTAAAATGTAAAAAGCAGGTCATCATTCGGGTCGGACACGATACTTTTGCATTCCAAATACCAGAGTATTATGAGTAAAGTAAAAATAGGGATGGTACAAATGGAATGTACACCCACAAAAGATGCCAACCTTGCCAAGGCTATTGAAAAAATACGCGAAGCAGCAGCAAAAGGCGCCCAAATCATTTGCCTGCAAGAACTTTTTACCAGCTTGTATTTTTGTGATGAAGAAAATTACGATAACTTTTTGCTGGCCGAAGCAATACCCGGCCCCAGTACGGAAGCCTTGCAACCACTAGCCGAAGAGCTTCAGGTGGTTATTATTGCCAGTCTTTTCGAAAAAAGGGCACAAGGCTTATACCATAATACGACAGCCGTAATAGATGCTGATGGAACCTACCTGGGAAAATACCGTAAAATGCATATACCGGACGATCCGGCTTACTACGAAAAATTCTATTTCACCCCGGGCGATCTTGGCTATAAAGTATGGAAAACCCGCTTTGCCACTTTTGGTGTGTTAATTTGCTGGGACCAATGGTACCCTGAAGCTGCCCGCATCACCAGCCTGATGGGTGCCGAAATATTATTTTACCCTACTGCAATAGGTTGGGCTACCAGCCAGGATGAAGATACAAATGCAGAGCAGTACAATGCCTGGCAAACCATGCAGCGCAGCCATGCCATAGCCAATGGGGTGCACGTGGTAGGTGTAAACCGCGTAGGTTTTGAGCAAGAAGGCCGCATGAAATTCTGGGGGGGTAGCTTTGTAAGTAATCCATTTGGAACACTGCTTTGTAAAGCAAGCCACGAGGAGGAAGAAACCATGGTGGTAGAAATTGACACCCAAAAAACCGATCAGTACCGCACACATTGGCCTTTTTTTCGCGACCGCCGAATAGATTCTTATCAGCCTATAACCCGTCGATATATTGATGAAGATTAATTAATGCCAACAAATCAAGAGATCATTTACTGTTCCGGTAAAATAAATAAAGTTGGTTTAATTGATGGCAAATATTTGAATTTCAAATGGTTTACGCAACACAATATGGTTTTATTTGATATATACCCGCAAAGGTTCTTGGCTTTTTTATTGTTAAAGGGAGTATAAAAACCCCGGTTTGGTGTCTTAATGGCTAAACGATTTATTTAGCCACTACTGAAGCATTTTAAAAGAAGCAGCATATGTAATGTTTGGCGGCAGGTCTGCAAGATTGTCCTTAAGATCTGAAATTCACTCTCTCTGCTTTATTCACTTTATGCTGAACGTATTCGCTGCTTTCCGCCATTTTACGGGCAAATCAAAAATCTTCTCCTTCCTTTTTTTCCTACTATTTGCAGCAAGCAGTAGTCAGGGACAAACACTTGTTTGGGAAGAAAACTTTGATGGGACCGCTCCCAACAGTAACCGCTGGACCTACGATTTTGGGAATGGCAGCCAGCGTGCTGCTGGTTGGGGATGGGGTAATCAGGAATTGCAGTACTACACAAGCCGCCCCCAAAATGTGCGTATTGAAGACGGTATTTTGGTGATTGAAGCCCGTCAGGAAAACTTTGATGGCAGTGGATACACATCAGGCCGTATTAAAACAGAAGGTCGGGTACACTTTCAATACGGTACAGTAGAAGCCAGAATTAAATTGCCAAATATGGCCAACGGACTCTGGCCAGCCTTCTGGACGCTTGGTACCATGGCTCCCGGATGGCCTGCCATCGGAGAGATTGATATATTAGAAGCAGGTTCAGCTTCCGCAATAAGTAGTGGACTTACCAACAGAAGGGTAAGTTCGGCCACCCATTGGAGTAAAGCAGATGGCTCCCACCAATACCAAACTTCGTCACTCGACTTTCCTACCAACCTATCGGATGATTACCATATTTACAAACTGGAGTGGACAAGCCAGCACATAAAGATGTTTGTAGACAATCAACTCATTTACAGTTTTGATATTAGTGCCGGACCTAATTCCATTTTGAGCGAATTTCATACACCTCATTTCTTTTTACTCAACCTCGCAGTAGGCGGACAATACACCGGCATTTTCAACCCGGCTGGTATTACTGCTACTTTGCCAGGTAAATTGTATGTGGATTACATTAAATTGTACCAACAGCCTGGTGATAAAATTTCATTTAGCGAAGACATGGCGGAGGAAGGCAACTTTGGTGTGCTAACCGAAACCACTCCTATAACTGATTCGCTGACCTATGGCACCAATGCCGAACTATTCTATTGGAATAATTTTACCAATATTACAAGCCCGGCACCCGTTCCATTTGAAGGCAGCCATCTGCTGGCAGTAAAATCAAATGCAGGCGATTGGTTTGGTATGGGTGTGGCCAACAACTATGTAAACCTGAGCAATTTTTCCAGTGGCTCTTTAAAGTTTCACTTTAAAACAACTTATGCCGGACAGTTTAAGGTTGGGCTCAATACCGGACATGGTGAAACCTGGATGAACTTTCCTGCAGGTAACCAAAAATATGGATTGGTACGCAATGGTGCCTGGCACGAGGTTACAATTCCGCTTGCCGATTTCAGCAATTCTGCACTGGGGATGAATATTGATCTTTTCTCATTAAAAGGAGCATTTATGTTTGCCGGCGATCCTGCAACAAGTGCTGCTGAATTCTATTTTGATAACATTTATTTTACCGGTGGTATTTCACCGAACCCAGCTCCCATTGTTAGTCTGACAGCGCCAGCCAACGAATCTATCTTTACAGCACCGTCAAATGTTGAATTGACTGCTACTGCCTCCGACCCGAACGGAACCATTTCGAAAGTTGATTTTTTCGAAGGCAATTCACTGTTGTTCAGCGATACCGAGGCACCTTATGCCTACCAATGGACCAATACGCCAAGCGGACCACATGTGGTAAAAGCCCGGGCTACCGACAATGAGGGATCAGCCACTTTCTCTGACTCTATCGTTTTTTATGTAGCTCCCGCAGGAAATACCGCGCCGACTGTAGCCATCACTTCCCCTGTAGAAAGTGCTGCTTTTTTAACGCCGGCCAATGTTACTATTCAGGCCACAGCAGCAGACAATGATGCCGGTATTTATCAGGTAGCATTTTATGCGGGTACCACCTTACTGGGAACAGATAAGGCAAGCCCTTACAGTTTTATGTGGGCAAATGCTCCTTTAGGCAACCACGTACTTACTGCTAAAGCAACAGATAATGGCGGACTTCAAACGACCTCCTCTGCTGTAAATGTTGTGGTGAGCAATCCCATAAAACCAACGGTCAGTATTACCTCGCCAACCAACAACAGCTATTTTACACCTCCCTCCAATGTGACCATTGAGGCCTCTGCTGCTGATGCAAACGGAACGATTACCATGGTTGAGTTTTTTCAGGGAACAAACTCTTTGGGTACGGACAATACCGCACCTTACCAATATGTGTGGACATCCCCACCCATCGGCAAATACAACTTAACTGCCAAGGCAACTGACAATGATGGTAACTTTTCCATTTCGGAAATTGTGGTGGTAAATGTAGCTCCCCCGATTTGTAGCGGTATAGATGTAAATGGTGATTATAGTTATGAGGTTTACTCCAACGGAGGATTTGTATTCTTTAAATTCATACCACTCGCTGCTATTGCCGGCAGCAACCTTGCCATTATTGGTATCAGAGAAGGTGCAGCACCGGGATATACAGGTTACGGAATGACACTGGATGGGCCTAATTTTATTTTCAGTAAACCTGTACCAAATGGTACCATTCTGAGATTTTACTTCACTTATCAAACGCCACCTGCAGGTGAAAGGAATTCGATTAATAATCCACATACCTATGCAGCCGGAGCGGTATGTGTACCCGGGGCACCTTCTGTATCTATTACCTCCCCCGAGAATGGCTACAATGATAATGCACCTGCCAATGTATCGCTTACAGCCTTCGCCTACGATCCCGATGGCACCATTGCTTCGGTATCGTTTTATGAGGGAACCAATTTGCTTGGAACAGTAATGGCAGCACCTTATACTTTTGTTTGGGCCAATGCACCAGCCGGAGATTATAGTGTTACAGCAAGGGCTACAGACAACGAAAACAAAATGACCACTTCTGTACCTGTACGGATTATCATCAACATAGCAAATACCAATGGGTATTGTGGCACGGCTGTTGGAGGCGACTATGAGTACAAGGTAGAAAGCAATGCAGGCATTCTCACCTTTACCATGCATCCGTTAGCTCCCATTGCCGGATCAGCTTATGTTATTATTTATTTGCAAGAAGGAGGCATAGGAGCTTTCCCGGGTTATGGCATGACTAAAAATGGAGATGTATTTGTTTTTACAAGACCCGTTGCCAATGGAATACCGGTAAAGTTTTATTTTACCTACCAAACGCCACCCATCGGAGAACGCAACTCCAGCGAATTCAGGCACAATTACGTAGCAGGAACCAATTGTATTCCCGGTGGATCGCTGCCAGTTAGTTTGGTTTCCTTTGATGCTACACTACTATCCAACGGTCAGGTTTCACTGGATTGGGTAACCGCAAGCGAGCAACAAAACGATCATTTTATCATCGAAAAAGGAACTACAGTTCAGTCGTTGACATTTTTTGCCAAAGTGTACAGCATGGGCTACAGTAATAGCCGTCGTGAATATAACACGATGGATGCCAACCCGGTATCCGGCAATAATTTTTACCGACTTTCGCAGGTGGACAAAGATGGCAGCAAGACCTATTTGCTGACCAAACGTATCACCACAAATGCTCAGTCAACTTCCATGGTGGTTTTCCCGAATCCTATGGAAAATCAGATAAATATCCAATTGCAGGAAAGCAGTCCCGTAAGACAAAGCATCATCATGCAAACGCAATCGGGCAAGACCATTTATTCTGGATGGATTGCTGAAGGACAAAAGGATTTCCGGTTTAAACCAGCAACCAAACCAGCCGCAGGCTTATACCTGATAAAGGTTGAAGGGCATGCACCGGTGAAAGTACTTGTACAATAATATACAGGGCATCTCTAAAAACCCCTGATACTACGTTAAACCGATTTTACAACATCCTCATTTACAAAAGTAAACTCTGGTGTTATAAAATTGGAAAGCCTTGTCTGAGTGGTTTTTAGAGCCGCCTTTAGTAAATCATAAAAAGGAGGAGCCGGCAAAAATGGGCTCCTCCTTTTTTGTGTACTTTTGGTTTTATTGCAAACTGAACGTTTTCTAAAAGCCCTAAATGGCATTATCTTGCGACGGATTTAATTTTTCAACCTTAAGGGAAAAATATCCTGGAGCAAAGAACAGGATAAGCGATTTCGATAGTTAAGGAAGATATTTACCATTAGGTCATAAGTTCTATAAAACATTTATATTGTATAAAATTGAGCCAATCGCTCTACAGTTTTGGTTTCCTTAAAAAATAGAAGTAGATATTATGTTCCCAATCAACAGAGACATACAGGAAGGTGATAAGGTATTCAAGGGTTTATTGTCGGGCGAAAATCCTTTACGCACCCCTAAATCACTTGGGTATTACTTTCCTGCCGAATTTGCCCTACATGATGCTACCTGGCTTAGTTGGCCTCATAAAGAAGCAAGTTGGCCCGATAAAATTCATTCAATATTTCCTTACTACGCGCAGTTTATAAAATACCTGGCGCAAAGTGAAAAAGTCCGCATCAATGTTGCCGATGAAGCCATGAAAGCCTTTGCGGTTGTTCATTTGGAAAAAGCAAAGGCAAATTTAGCGCAGGTGGAATTTTTTATGCATCCCACCAACGATGCCTGGTGCCGGGATCATGGTCCTGCTTTTTTGCTGCACAAGACCGAACCTAAAAAAGCCATCGTGGATTGGGGTTACAACGCCTGGGGCGGCAAATATCCTCCCTTCGATTTAGATGATGTGGTGCCTACTTTAATAGGCAAACATTTTAATTTAGAAGTCTTTCATCCGGGTATTGTGATGGAAGGCGGATCGGTAGAATTTAATGGTAACGGTACCATCTTGACGAGTACTGCTTGCTTGCTGAATGAGAACCGGAATCCACACTTAAACAAAGAACAGATAGAGCAATTCCTCTGCGATTTTTACGGTCAGGAACAGGTACTTTGGGTAGAAGAAGGCATTGTGGGCGATGATACCGACGGACATATTGACGATACCGTTCGTATTGTAAATGAGGACACTGTAATTACCGTTATTGAAGAAAACAAGGCCGATGATAACTATGATATTTTACAGCATAATCTGCAGCAACTAAAAAGCATGCGCTTACTTAATGGCAAGCAGTTGAATATCATTGAACTACCGATGCCTGATGAAGTGATTTGGGAAGAACAGAGGCTTCCGGCTAGTTATGCCAACTACTATATTTCCAACAAATATGTGATTGTTCCAACCTTCCGCAGTGATAAAGACGATAAAGCGATGCAAATTATTCAGGCTGCACATCCTGAACGTGAAGTTGTGGGAATTGACAGCACAGAAATCATTTGGGGATTGGGTAGTTTTCATTGTTTGAGTCAGCAGGAGCCGGCGATTGTGGTGGGGTAAAGTCCCTCACCCCCGGCCCCTCTTCCGAAGGAGAGGGGTGCCCCTGTGCCGAAGGTTGCCTGATAGCAATCATATTTTGAAATGACTTCAAGAGGCAAAAATTTCCTCACCCCCAGCCCCTCTTCCGAAGGAGAGGGGTGCCCCTGTACTGCAGGTTGACTGATAGCAATCATATTTTGAAGTGACATCGAAAGGGACAAAGTTCCTCACCCCCGGCCCCTCTTCCGAAGGAGAGGGGTGCCCCTGTACTGCAGGTTGCCTGATAGCAATCATATTTTGAATGACTTCAAGAGGCAAAAATTTCCTCACCCCCGGCCCCTCTTCCGAAGGAGAGGGGTGCCCCTGTGCCGAAGGTTGCCTGATAGCAATCATATTTTGCAATGACATCGAAAGGGACAAAGTTCCTCACCCCAGGCCCCTCTTCCGAAGGAGAGGGGTGCCCCTGTGCCGAAGGTTGCCTGATAGCAATCATGTATTGAAATGACATCGAAAGGGCAAAAATTCCGAAGGAGAGGGGGGGGGCCTGTGTGGCGGGTTGCCTGATAGCAATCATATTTTGAAATGACATCGAAAGGGAAAAAGTTCCGTCTCCAACGAAAAGTTTAACCACGGTGAACAGCCATGCTATTGCAAGCGGTCAAGTCTTTACCTTAAACCATTGGTCAAATAATGCTGTTTTTGTTACCCAACTTACTGAATTATAAGAGCGGCCTTTCGTTTCAAAAATTATCAGGCCAAAATAGGGCAAAAATAACTCCATAGTACGCAGTTTGTAGCACCGCATCACATATTCATTTGCCGTACCAAAATCAGGTTGCACTTGTTCAGCCAATAATGGAAAGGCCGTTATGTATTTGTCAGCATAAAAATTAGCATCGAGTCGTTGATGGCCATGTTTGTGCAAAAGGGTTAGCGTAAAGGCAAAGGCAAGCCGACCGATTTCCTTGTTTTTATACCTATCAAAATAACCCCAGTTAAATTTTTGGGTAAACGCATTAAAAATTTCATGAAGCAATGCAATAGGGTCGGAAAGCAACTTGATGCCGGTTTTGGTAAGGGACAGTTTACCATTTCGCTTTTTGGCCAAACCTCCAAGATATAGCAATATATGTGCAAGGTTTATTGAATGAGTGTCTGTTTCTTTATACACTTTAATAAGGCCACATTCAATAAAGTACTCCTTTATAAAACCAAGTGCATATAGCTCCTGCACCCATTTGGTGGGCAACGCACCGGTTTTGGTTAAGGCTATGTTACCCACATTGGCTATCCGCTGCATGAGGGCTTGCACCAATTGCAAAATAGGTACCTGTAAACATGTATCCACATCAAGTGACATCATTTGCAGCGGACTTTCCCTGCTAAATGGTTGGTGCAACAAGGCATGCATTTGTAAAGGCGAATAGCCTTCAAAATTGGGATGCACCCGGCTGTTCTGTTCCTTCATTAACGCCTCAACGTGCTTTTGCAATTCCTCAAACGATTCAAAATGCGGAACTTTATCCATAGCAAAAAAATTGATAAGGCTGTAAATATAAGCCCAATTAGAAAGAATACAAAGCTATAGCAGCTATGAATAAAAACAGTACAGGATAGAAGTCATGGAATCGTTTATAAATTTTGCTATACATGTAAAAAAAGTTTTAAAAATAAATAAACCAGGCAATGGATACGGAAATGTATTGCTGTAATTTAGGCAGTTGTGTAACGGGAGCCACCGAACCACCAATCTCTATTTTGCTAATAATAAAATGCAGTATTTTACTTTCAACGCAGAAGAACAGTTTTTGTGGAAAGAACGCGGCGTAAAATAACTGGCATAGATGGAAGGCTTAGTGCCAAAAAAAATAACGCAAGGGTGAGAATTAGAAGGATTAGTAGCTTATGAAGTTGAACTGCTATTTTTGTGATTAAATAATTGCCATGCAAAATAAAAAAGTGATTTCTCAATCAATTAACGAATCAGAATATAATGATTTACTGCATCTTGCAGTTACTGAAATACGAACTGCCCGCCATATTATTGCAAGGCAAATAAACAGTACCACTCATTCGGTTTATTGGAATTTGGGTAAATTACTATTTGAAAAGCAATTAAATGAAGGCTATGGCAGCGGTGTAGTTAAACAATTATCCGTTGATCTCAAAAATGAGTTTCCTGATATGGGCCTGTCTCCACGAAATTTATGGGATATGAAACGCTTTTTTGAGCGATATTATCAGGCAGATTCAATACTGCGACAGCTTGTCGCAGTATTGCCTTGGGGTCACAATTTGCTGTTGATCAATAAATTAAAAGAAAATGGCCAGGTAACATTTTACGCCAACGAAACGATAAGAAAAGGCTGGTCAAGAGATTTATTGCTCAATGCTGTAAAAATGGATACCTACAGCCAAAACCAAAAACAGCTTAAAACAAACAACTTTGAGCAGGCCCTCCCGGAAATTCATGCGGAATATGCCAATGAAGTATTCAGGAGTTCTTATAATTTGGGTTTTTTAGGCATTACCGAACCTGTGAAAGAATTAGAATTAGAAAAAAGGTTAATTGCTAAAATCAGTACTTTTATATTGGAACTAGGCAAAGGTTTTAGTTTTATTGGAAACCAATACAAACAAGCGTATAATGGGAAAGAATACGCTGTTGATATGCTTTTCTTTCATAGGGGCTTGCGTTCTTTGGTCGCCATAGAGCTAAAAATAGGAAGTTTTAAAGCCGAATATGTTGGTAAAATGAATCTATATCTTTCTCTCCTCGACCGCTTAGAAAAAACCGAAAATGAAAACCAATCGGTTGGTATTATTCTCTGTGCAGATAAACACCACTTAGATGTAGAAATAGCCCTGCAAGACATCAACAAACCCATAGCTGTGGCTGAATACCAACTTTTAATACCCAAGGATGAACTGCAAAACTTGATACTAAACGAGATAAAGAAATCGGAAGAAGAAAATGAATAACACCTCAATAGAATATGAGGGGACAACAAATATATTGATACCTGATTGGCAATTTCCCTGCGTTTGAATAGGATGGGAAATGCTACTTTAAACCCATCGAATGCAATACGTTTTGAAGAAAATTCACAAAAAGGGCGAACAACAATAAAATAAAAGTATAGGTGTTGAAATAAGGTTTTTGCTCAACTAGAAGCGAATAATAGCTTCTTTACCGAAATGATTGCTGGTTTAAAATAGGTAAGTGAATTCATCAGTAAGTAGATGAAAAATAAAATGGTTCCCTTTCTATATTTACTTTTCTCATACTGATTAAAATCAGTTATAGATTCAACCTGTAAATTGTAATGAATTTATGCCTGATAATGTATAATATCAAAAACCGAAAGTATTATCTTTGAAGAAATGCACCATCATGGAAAATAAAGTTCACGAACCGGCACTCGCCTATGGTAAATTTGATACCATAGACGATTTCATTCAGTTTACTGAAACAAGTGAGCAGCGATTTGAATTTTGGAATGGTGATTCGTTGGTGGTGTCTGCAACCACACAAGCGCATGCAGAAATCGCTGGCAATACAAATGCACTTTTAAAGAGCAAGCTGAAAACACGAGGATGTAAAAGCTTTCAGGAGAGTGTTTTTCTGCGCATCAAACATGAAAATATCTTGTTCTTGCCCGATGTTTTAGTTACTTGTAACCCTGAAGATATTGCACCCAATAGCCGATTTGTAGACAACCCCTCCATCATTGTAGAAGTACTAAGCGAAAGCACTGAATTATACGATCGTTCCCAAAAATGGCAACAGTACAGGCAAATCCCCTCCCTTCGGTATTATATCATGATAAGTCAGCAAACACCCTTTGTAGAAATATACGGTCGCCCACATGATCAATCGCTCTTTTACTATTAGGTTTGTGAAGGCATTAATGCAAACATTGAACTGACTGAAATGAAAATCACCCTCTCCATGGAAGCCCTCTATGATGGCATTCTTTTTGAAAACCCGAAACAACCTTCCTGATTTTTGGTACTTCCATAATCCTATCATTTCAGGGAAACCAGCCTATTCATTTACTGATTTACAGTTATTGTTTATGACTGTTTGCTCGTTTGAAGACCTTGGGTATATGCGAAACCCCTCCAATCAAGCCATTTTACAAGTCAATTCCTTCTCGCCTAGTTATATTTTCTTGATTCCTGCACCAATTCAGAATATCTCGCTTATTCTGCTTAAAGCGGCAGAATAATTTTTACCTTTGCATCCCCTTGCTGAAATGGAAATGGACGATCAATATAAAATGACTATGGAAAAATATAACCGCATTCTTATAACTGCCGCTTTACCCTATGCCAACGGACCAGTGCATGTGGGTCACCTTGCGGGTTGTTACCTGCCTGCCGACATTTATGCACGTTATCAGCGGTCCCGTAAGCGGGATGTCGTATTTGTGGGGGGAAGCGATGAACATGGGGTTCCTATCACCATCCGGGCCATGAAAGAAGGCATTACCCCGCAAGATGTGGTGGATAAATACCATGCGCTCATCAAAGAAAGCTTTAAGCAGTTTGGTATTTCTTTTGATGTGTACAGCCGTACCTCCGCAAAAATTCATCATAAAACCTCATCCGACTTTTTTACTAAGCTGTATGATGACGGCATGTTTGAAGAGCGCACAACAGAACAATATTACGATGAGGAAAAAGAAACCTTTTTGGCTGACCGGTATATTGTGGGCACCTGCCCTATTTGCAGCAACCCCAATGCCTATGGCGATCAGTGCGAAAAATGCGGTAGTTCCTTGAGTGCCGATCAATTAATCAATCCAAGAAGTGCCCTCAGCAATAATCCGCCGGTAAAGCGCAGAACCAAACATTGGTTTTTCCCGCTCAACGAGTTTGAGCCTTTTATGAAAGAATGGCTGATTGAAGGCCATAAAGAATGGAAAAACAATGTGTATGGGCAATGCAAAAGCTGGATAGACAGCGGCCTGCAACCCCGTGCCATGACCCGTGACAGCAACTGGGGCGTACCTGTTCCCCTACCCGATGCAGAAGGCAAGGTGCTGTATGTTTGGTTTGACGCCCCTATTGGCTATATCAGCGCCACCCGTGAGTTGCTGCCTGATACCTGGGAAGATTACTGGAAAAAAGAAGATACCAAACTGGTGCATTTTATAGGGAAAGACAATATTGTTTTCCATTGCATCATATTCCCTGCTATGCTCAAGGCACATGGCGATTATGTATTGCCTGATAATGTACCTGCCAATGAATTTTTGAACCTCGAAAATGAAAAGGTCAGTACGAGCCGCAATTGGGCCGTTTGGCTGCATGAATACCTGAAAGAGTTTCCGGGATGTGAAGATGTACTGCGCTACTACCTCACCAATATTGCTCCTGAAACCAAAGACAGCGATTTTACCTGGAAGGGTTTTCAGGATGCCAACAACAGTGAACTGGTAAACATATTTGGTAATTTTGTAAACCGTGCCTTTGTGCTGATGCACAAATTATCGAGCGGCAAGGTACCTCCGTTACACCTGGAGGCCATGGACGATGAAGACCGCAATGTTTTTACCGAAATCAAACGGACCAAGCACAAAATAGAAGAACTGCTGGAGCAATATAAATTCAGGGATGCGCTGTTTGAAGTGATTGACTTGTCCCGAAAAGGCAACCAATACATGCAGAAAAAAGAGCCGTGGATCAAAGCCAAGGTACTGACCGAAGACCTTGCAGCCAACAAAGGCGGATTAGCCAACTCAGAACAGCTCGCTGCCCGCCAAAGCATTGATAATACACTGCATATCTGTTTACAGCTATGCGCCAACTTAGCCATTTACATCAATCCATTTTTACCGCATACCGCAAAAAAAATGATGCACATGATGAAAGTGGTAGAAAAAATGCTGGATTGGGAAAATGGCGGCAAGGAAAAACTGCTTAGTGTAGGTTACAACCTCCGGGCACCGGAATTATTATTCAGAAAAATAGAAGACACTGAAATAATCACTCAGTTGGAAAAATTAGAAGCATCTAAAACTGCCGGCAAACCTGCCGACGCAAATACCGAAACATTGGAAACAAACGACACACCTGCTTTTGCCCCGCTCAAAGATGAAATTGTATATGATGATTTCGCTAAATTAGACCTACGCATCGGCACCATTACCGAAGCCGTAAAAGTACCCAAGGCAGATAAATTATTGCAACTCACCGTGGATATGGGTTTTGAAACCCGCACCATTGTGAGTGGTATTGCCTTGCATTTTGCCCCCGAGGACATTGTAGGCAAACAGGTAACCGTAGTAGCCAACCTTGCTTCACGTAAAATGAGGGGGATAGAAAGCCAGGGAATGATATTGATGGCGGAAGATGCAGCCGGGAAGTTGCATTTTATGATGCCGGAGAAAGGAGTGAATCCGGGCGCTGTGGTAAGTTGATTGGAAATTTTACGCTGTCAGAAAGCTACCCTTTGTAAACTGTTCAAAAGAAATTTTTATAATATTTATGGATTGTATTCCATAAATATTATAATTTTTGTGGAATACACATTTTAGAAAGTATCAGAGTCACAAGCGACTATGACCATAGAAAAGCTAAAACCATTAATTTATTTCAATACCAAACATGGGAATACCTGTCTTAGTTTTTTCGTTTAATGTACTGAAATATTTTCGGCTATAAGTTTCATAATAAACCAAATTTTCACCTTTGGTCCCAAGTACTCTTTCATAACCCGGCTGAATATTGTTATTGCTGGAATTCCCCCTTTCTCCTAGCCATTCGAGTCCTACAAATACGCCACATTGTGGCAAGAAAATATTTAATTCTTTAATATCAATTTCCAACCTACGTTTGCTTTTCTCTACAGTTAGAACGATGTCATAAGGTAATAAGTTTGCTCCAGGCTCTTTACAAGTATTGTTCATGCTAAACAGACATATTCGCACAGTACCTTTTTTTGTTTTCTCATTATTATAGGTGGTGTTAGCCATTCGAAAATTTAAACTCATTATTTGATGCAATTTTCCGTCAGTTTGATTTGTAATTCCAACTAGTACCTTTTGTCCCTTAATACCTGATTGTACCATATTTGATTTGCTCAAATGGTAATACCCAAGGTTTCTGTTTCGCCTTCTTTCCAATATTTTTTCCGGAGTAACTACAACTTCTGATAATTCTCGGATTTCGGAGTTCAAAAAAACAGTATCCAAATTTGCTATTTCATCCATTGAAAATAGACGGGTTTCATAACCTATATATGACACTATTAATGTATCATCAACAATTTTTGCAATTGAAAACTTACCGTTTTCATTTGAGTAAGTACCAACCTTAAAATTTACTTGATAAGATACAGTTGCATAAATAATGGGGGTTCCGGAATCAGCGGCAATAATAATTTTGTTGATAACCTGACCTGTACTAACCTTGAAAAAAACAACCCAAATGAAACAGTTTATAAATCTCTGCATATAATTTGAATGAGGAACAGGGAATGAAAGTAAAACCTTTTGTATTGGTCTATAAAAAACTTTCGCCAAGCTTGAAAACCATATAACTATTTTGTTATAGACCAATTACATTGGAAAGCTAATGTGTTTTACAATAAAATTCACTTGTTTGCAATAATTATTTTATGCCTACTCTCTCAAGTCTAATTCAAAAGGCCGTTTTCTTAAAAAACTTGGAGAGCACATTTCCCGCATAAGGAATAGTAAAGGCTTTAGCCAAGCTGACTTTGCCCGACATTGTGATAAGGATGCTCAAAGTATTAATAGGCTGGAAAAGGGACGAATAAATCCATCTTTATACTACTTACACCAAATTGCAACTGAATTAGGGGTTACTGTAAAAGAATTGGTAGATTTTTAATA
>JBBQXO010000007.1:0-72145 GCA_038209595.1 Chitinophagales bacterium | reverse complement strand
CCGCCAGCTTTCAGCTTTTCTATACCGGGCTTTTGCGTCAATTCCTGATTATGGTCCAACGTATCAGCATGCCCGCACCAGGGTTCGAGGCAAATAAAAGGAGCATCTTTAGCCGCCCAGATTCCGAAATAAGGAAAGCCTTCAAATCGAAAATGAAGGCCATGTTGATTCTGATTGTCTGCCAAAGTGATTTGAGTACTTTTCAGGTTTTTAAACACTAAAGCATCCTCATAAAAAAGAGTGGGTGTTAAAGGCAACTTCCCGGCTAAAGCAGGTACTACGATATTCTCCTTTGAAATCAACCCATCCTCGAGCAGCCAGCGATCCAATCTTTCAGGCTGATTAAATAGAAGCGAATAATCATCGTATCGCTCCCCTGTTATCAGGGGTACCCTAAAGGCAGGGTGACCACCTACCGAAAACCATAGGATTTCTTTTGAGGGATTGTGCACAGCGTAGGTGCATTCAAGACTCGTATCATTTAGCTCATAAATGAGTTGCAACTGAAATGAAAACGGGTATATCTTTATGGTTTCAGCATTCGATTCCAACGAAAAAATCGCTTTCGAATCATTTACCTTTTCCACTGTAAACATTTTTCCCCTGGCAAAACCATGTCTTGGAAGTTGGTAGGACTTCCCCTCAAAAAAATAAATATTCTCCTTGAGGCTGCCCACTATGGGAAATAGAACAGGTGAATGTTTGCCCCAAAAAGCAGGATTAGCTTGCCAGATGTATTGAAGGTCTGCAGGAATGCTTTTCAAACTTGTTAGTTCTGCACCCATTGGGTTGATAATAGCCTTTAAGCATTTGGAAGAAAGTGAAATCATAATGTTGTAAAAATAATTCATCCCGGCAGATTATGCCAATTGAAAGAGAAATATTGATTGATTTATTTTTGTTAAATCATGATTTCAATAAGTAAGAAAGCGGTATTTTATTCTTAATTTTAAATCAAATAAACAATCATATGAACTACACAGACCATTATAAAGGTATTAAATTAGATATACAAGCTGTAGATATTTCTATTGGTGATTCTGTACAGCAAACCATTCGTACTATGCTAGACAAGTTGGAGCGCCATGCAGGTAAAATCAACTTCGCAGATGTGTACCTGAAGAAAGAAAATGCCATCAATGGTAAAAATAAATTTGTACGGGTACGGTTAGGTATTCCCGGCCCGGATGCTTTTGCTGAAGATACAGGCGAACATTGGGAAACTACCATAAGAAATGTCGCGGATAAAATTGAACGTCAGCTTGAGAAAGTGCAAAGTAAATAAATCTATAATTTATTGAAGCTCCCTCTAATTAGGGGTTGGTACAGATACCAGCCCCTAATTAGAGGGTTTTTTTGTTAAATTTTTCTTAACACGAAGAATGATCCTATTCTACGAAATAAATCGTACTACATTTATAATTCAATTATTTAACCAAAAAGAAAGAATTATGAAAATGCACACACCAATCCGAAATTTCCGTCGTGGTTTAATTACCGGTACAAGTATGGTCCTGCTTGCTGGTATTTGGAGTATTTCCTCACATGCACAAACCAATAAAAAAATAACCGAAAAGGAGCAATCCGAGATGGCCGATGCCAAGCGTGACATAGAGAAGGAGTATCATAAAATGGATAAATTGAGAAAGCCTGATCTTGAAAAAGCTATAAATCAGTTAGAAAAGGCTCAAATAGAATTACAAAAGCAAGATTGGAGCAAAATAGAAGCTGAAATGCAATTGGCTAAAGAAAAGATTGAACAGGCGTTTCAAGAAGTAAAAAAAGGTATGGATAAAATGGAGCTTGAAAAAGCCATCCGTCAGGTCGAAGAAAGTATTGTCCAGCAAAAAGCGAAAATGAAAAAGCAAATAATTAAGGCTGAAGCCCAACTAGAAAAGGCTAAATCCCAGATGGGTCTTCTGAATAAGGGTCTTAATCTCCTGGAAAAAGACGGTCTTATAGAACACAATGACTCCATAAAAATTGATTGGGAAGGAAATATTATGATTTTGAACGGAAAAAGGCAATCAAAAGAAATTTCTGATAGGTACCGGCCATTTTTTAAGAGGCATGTTGAGTTATAAAATTTGAGATTTATATGACTTTATAAGAAGTAATACGCTCAAATATCCTATAAAAATAGAAGGCTATGGTGAATACCCCAACCTTTCTATTTTGCTATTTTTCTGCAGGTTGCAGTTTTCTTCAACGGATAATATGTCTTACATATTTCTCCTGTATTGCCCACCCACTTCATACAAAGCATGTGTAATTTGTCCAAGGCTACAGTGCTTTACCGTTTCCATTAATTCTTCAAATAAATTTCCATTAAGAATGGCAACCTGCTTCAACCTTTCTAATGCTTCAGCAGCAACTGGTTTATTTCGTTTCCAAAAGGCATTGAGGTTGCTTATTTGCTGTTCCTTTTCTTCCTTTGTACTGCGAATGACTTCACCCGGTAATTCGGTTGGACTGCCTTTTTTGTTCAGGAAGGTGTTTACTCCAATAATGGGCAACTCACCTGTATGTTTCTGGTGTTCGTAAAAAAGACTTTCTTCCTGAATTTTGTTGCGTTGATACATTCGTTCCATGGCGCCCAACACGCCACCCCTTTCGGTTAGTCGGTCAAATTCAGTTAAAACGGCTTCCTCTACAAGATCCGTTAGTTCTTCAATTAAAAAGGAGCCTTGATTGGGGTTCTCGTTTTTGGCTGTACCGAGTTCCCGGTTAATAATCAACTGTATGGCCATAGCACGTCGCACACTCTCTTCGGTAGGTGTGGTAATAGCTTCGTCATAGGCGTTGGTATGCAGGCTGTTGCAGTTGTCGTAAATGGCATACAGCGCCTGTAGGGTAGTGCGTATATCATTAAAATCAATCTCCTGTGCATGCAGGCTGCGGCCACTGGTTTGGATATGGTATTTTAGTTTCTGACTGCGCTCGTTTGCTTTATATTTAAACTTCATGGCCTTTGCCCAAATGCGTCTTGCCACCCGGCCAATTACACTGTATTCGGGATCCATACCATTACTAAAAAAGAAGGAAAGGTTGGGAGCGAAATCATCAATGTTCATACCACGGCTTAGATAATACTCCACATAAGTAAAACCGTTGGACAGGGTAAAAGCCAGTTGTGAAATAGGGTTAGCTCCAGCTTCTGCTATATGATAACCACTGATACTTACACTGTAAAAATTTCGCACCTTCTCTGTGATGAAATATTCCTGCACATCTCCCATAAGTTTCAGTGCAAATTCAGTGCTGAAAATACAAGTGTTCTGTGCCTGATCTTCTTTAAGAATATCCGCCTGTACCGTTCCTCGAACCTGCTGTATTGCCGTGGCCTTACATTGTGCATAAGCCTCCGGAGGCAGCACTTCATCACCGCTCAATCCTAGCAGCTTTAGTCCGAGTCCATCATTGCTTTCAGGCAGTCTTTCCGGAGATTGGGGATTGTAATAAACCGGCTTTTGTAAATGCTTGTATTTGGCATCTGCCTTCTTTTTCACTTCCTTCCAATCGCCATGTGCATCAATCCATTTTTCACATTGCTGATCAATGGCAGCATTCATAAAAAAGGCGAGCAGCATGGGAGCGGGTCCATTGATGGTCATGCTGACTGAGGTATTGGGAGCGCAAAGGTCAAAACCGCTATACAGTTTTTTGGCATCATCTACCGTGGCGATACTTACCCCGCTGTTGCCTATTTTGCCATAAATATCCGGCCGGTGACCCGGGTCTTCACCATAAAGGGTTACGCTATCAAAGGCAGTACTCAACCGCTTGGCTGACTGCCCCTGACTTACATAATGAAATCGCTTGTTTGTGCGCTCCGGCCCCCCTTCTCCGGCAAACATACGGGTGGGGTCTTCCCCTTCGCGTTTCAATGGAAAAACTCCTGCGGTATAAGGAAATTCTCCGGGTACATTCTCCTGTAACTGCCATTGTAAAATATCCCCCCAATCGCGGTATTTAGGTAGGATAACCCTGGGTACTTTGGTACCGCTCAGAGAGGTAACGGTAAGGGGTTGACGTATAACTTTATCCCGTACTTTGTATTCAAAAAAATCACCACTGTATTGGGCCTGTAGTTGCTTCCATTGTTCCAGTAATACTTTTGCATCGGGATGCATCAGTTTCTCAAGTTTTTCTTTATGCCTATTAAGTAATTCTTTTTCCATAAACTATTTTTTTCGGTTCACTCTTCTTTTTATCCTGAATGAAATTTTTCATTTCCTGCTTCAACTGACTTGCTGTAGGCATTTTACTTTTTAAGCTTTGGCGTAGCAACTTAGAAAATTTATATTCACTTACTCCGATTGGTTGTGTAATATTTGTAATCGCAAAATCTACATCCACATCATCTTTGGATGCACAAGGTATGATACCTATAGAAGGGTTGTCATTAGGTTGTGCATATTTTTTATTTACTATAAATTGGCGGGAAGTCGTGCCATATCCGATTATTATTGGTTAATAATTTTTGTTACCCCATCAATTTTATACAGATCACTTGCAATGTCACTTTGCTCTTTTGCCCAGGTATTATAGTTTCTTACCGCATCGCTTATTTCGCTCAGGTAGCGCACCCTTGCAGGTGGTATAACCGCCTGAGTCACTTTTGCCGTTTTGCCAAAAGCTCCTGACTCCCAACTAACTCCGGTCTTTTGCCGTAGCACGGTAAGCAATTGTACAAATAAATCATTTACCCCTTCATCATTGAATTTGCTGGCCATTGTTCCTGTAATGGGCAAATCTTCATCTTTTGCAGTCCAAAGGGCATGGTTGCGTTTATATTGCTTGCGTACATCTGTCAACGCATCGAGGGCACCGGCTTTATCAAACTTATTAATAGCGATTACATCGGCGTAATCAAGCATATTTATTTTTTCCAATTGGGAAGCAGCACCGTATTCTGGCGTCATCACATAAAGGCTTACATCACAAAAATCCAGGATGGAGGCATCGCTTTGACCAACTCCGGCACTTTCGAGTACAACAAGGTGGTAACCTGCCGCCTTGCAAATATCAATGGCTTCTTGCAGGTGGCTGCTTACCGCAGTATTGTCGTCGCGGGTGGCAAGGCTACGCATATAAGCACGTGGATGACTGATGGCATTCATGCGGATGCGGTCGCCCAATAATGCTCCGCCTGTTTTCTTTTTGGAAGGATCCACGGAAAGCACCGCAATTGTGAGTTCTGGAAATTGTTGGAGAAAACGACGGACGATTTCATCGGTAACCGAAGATTTACCCGCACCACCAGTACCAGTTATACCTAATACAGCACCCTTCCAGCTCTCTGGATTTTTTCCATTAGCAGCCTCCAACCCGAGCGAAGGGTCGGCCGGCATTCCCAATTCTGCCAGAGTAATGGCTCTTGCAACTTTACGAACGTCATGTACCTCGCCAAGCGGAGCTTCGTTAAGCCATGACTTTGAAGCCTGCCAAAAACCCGTTTTTGCAGACACATTGGTCGGTTTACATTTTTTCAGAAGATCCTCAATCATGCCTTCGAGCCCCATAGAGCGGCCATCATCCGGACTGTAAATGCGATCAATTCCATATTGGTGTAATTCTCTTACCTCATCTGGTAAAATGGTTCCCCCTCCCCCTCCAAATAGTTTGATATGTCCGCAACCGCTATCTTCGAGCAGGTCTTTCATGTATTTGAAAAACTCTACATGACCGCCCTGATAGCTGGTAATGGCAATGCCATGAGCATCTTCCTCAATAGCTGATTCAACAATTTCTTTTACACTCCGATTATGACCCAAATGTATGATTTCGGCACCCTTGCTCTGTAAAATACGCCGCATAATGTTAATGGCAGCATCGTGGCCGTCGAATAATGAGGCGGCGGTAACAATCCGGATTTTTTCGGCATCCATCATCTTCATAACTATCTCCAGAGGTTTTATGTGTGTGGTACTGCAAAAATAGCGATTGAACCCCAAGGAAACTAACAAGCGTTCGTGTCGCCATTTTAAATGGTCAATTTAACAAAATAAGCCAATCAGACTCCTGATGGCAGGAACCCGAATGGCTTTTATAAAATAGGTAGCCTAATTTCTTAAAAAAGGTTATTCGTGAACCTTTTGGTTGTTCTTGTCAATCCATATCATTTTGCCACGTTTAATCACCCTTGCTTCCCCATCTTCATTAAAACTGTCAGCAAAATCATAGTCAAAAGCAATGATAGCATCCCCATGTCGGTTTATAAATCCCCACATTTCTTTTCCCTTATTGGCTACAGCCGCCAAACCTTCCGAAAACTGGCGGGCGTTGCTGTATTGAAAAGGAACGACAGCTTTCCCCAATGTATCAACAAAACCCCAGCTTCCATTTTTCTTGGCTGGTGCCATACCAATGGTAAAGCCCTGAACATCACTGTATTCAAAAGGGGTGATAAATTTGCCGGTACTATCCAGAAAGGCCCAGTTATCGTTTTTACGCAGCGCGGCATACCCTTCATGAAAGGTCAGCCCTTCATGGTATTCCAACGGAACGATGATATTCCCCTCTTTATCTGCATACCCATACATTTTATCTTTGCCAACCAGTGACATTCCACAGATACACTCGTTGACAAAATCGAAGTTTTTGGACCATTTTTGAGCCATGGCCGGCACCAAAAATGCTAAGGCCAATAGCATTAGTAATAACTTTTTCATATCTCAAGCATTTTAAATTTGACCTCATATTGAGGCTATTTCAAGGTACATACTGCGGGTAAGAAAAAGAATGACAATGGTCAGGAAAGGCTTTTTTCGGGGCAAAATCAGTAAGAGTGGTTTCAATTACAAAAGGAATTGCATTCAATTGGGTTCAATCTATCCGAAAGGGTTCATTTTCAATCTGAGCCTTCTTACCTTTGCCCACATTATGAAAAACACTCCGTTTACTTCGAAACATGTGGTGCTTGGTGCCAAAATGGCCCTATTTGCCGGATATAATATGCCCATCAGTTATACAGGCATCAATGATGAACATGCTGCTGTTCGAAATAATGCGGGCATCTTCGATGTGAGTCATATGGGTGAGTTCGTACTAAAAGGCCCCGATGCACTTGATCTGATTCAACGGGTAACAAGTAACGATGCTTCTAAACTTACAAAAGGGAAGGCCCAATACAGCTGTTTGCCAAACGATGATGGTGGCATTGTAGATGACCTGATTGTGTACTGCCTCGAAGAAAATAACGCATATATGTTGGTGGTGAATGCCGGTAATATTGAAAAAGACTGGAACTGGATCATGAGTATGAATCGGGATGCCTCAGTGGAGATGCATGATATCAGCGACAAAACCTGTTTACTTGCTATACAGGGGCCCAATGCCTGCAAAATATTGCAACCGCTTACAGAAATAGATATACCGAACCTTAAATATTACACTTTTGAACGTGGGGTTTTTGCAGGAGTGGAAAATGTCATCATCAGTGCCACCGGCTATACCGGCAGTGGTGGTGTGGAAATTTATTTTGAAGACAAAGACGATAATGCTGAAAAGATCTGGAATGCCATTTTCGAAGTGGGAGGCCCACAGGGGCTAAAGCCCATTGGTTTGGGAGCCAGGGATACGCTTCGTTTGGAGATGGGATATTGTTTGTATGGAAACGATATCGGCGATTCTACAAATCCGATAGAAGCAGGATTGGGATGGATTACCAAGTTTACAAAAACCTTTACAGGGAGTGTTTATATAAAAAAACAAAAAGAGCTGGGTGTTCCCCGCAAATTGGTTGGCTTTGAAATGGTGGACAGAGGTATTCCCCGACATGGCTATGCTATTAAAACGGAGCAAGGGCTGCCATTAGGGGTGGTCACAAGTGGTACGCAGGCACCTTCGTTGGGTAAAGCTGTGGGTATGGGTTATGTTTCTACTGGTCACAATAACATTGACAGTGAAATTTATGTTGATGTAAGGGGTAAGCTTCTCAAAGCAAAAATCGTCAAATTACCTTTTTGCTGAGCAACAAATCCAGACATTAATAAGCTGGGTTCCGACTGATTTTTTGATTTAGATCATATCGTATCTGGCGGCCATTTTTATAAGCCCTGCGGTATTATTTACTTCAAATTTTGCCAGTAAATTTTTTCTGTGGGTGTCCACTGTATGTAAGCTAATAAAAAGATTTGAGGCAATCTGTGGGCTTGTTAAGCCATCAGCAATCAATTTTAAAACCTCTTTTTCCCGACGGCTGATAATGGGTATGTGAGGCAGCACTGATTTGTTGTCTCTTCCTATAGCTAGTGCCGGGCTTAAATATTTTTTGCCCTCCCATGCATTCAGCAGCGCTGCTTCCATTTCTTCTGGTGATGCACACTTGGTTAAGTAACCAATGGCTCCGTTTTGCAACATTTGGGCTACCACACTTGGCTCATTTATAGTGCTGAGTGCCAGCACTTGCACTTTCGGAAATTCGCGTTTTATTTTTAAAGTCAATTCAATCCCACTGATTTCCGGCAGGTTGATATCTACAAATGCAACGTCAACCGGGGTTTGCTTTAATGCCGCAATGGCCTCATAGGCATTGGTGGCTGTTGCAGTAAGCTGTACGTAATTTATCTGGTGCAAAATGGCCTTCATGCCTTCTACCACCATGGGATGGTCATCCACAATCATAACCCGTATCTTTTCATTCATAGCTATTGTATTATATATTTTCGGTTTTACCGTTAAAATTCAGGTTTAAAGCCTCATCCACGGGCCACGTGTTTCAACCAGTAGTTATGGATATTTCAAGGTAATCCGGGGAGAGCCTTCCGCAGCTACGAAAATTCCATGTTTCCCTTTTCACTTTTGACTTTTCAGGTTGCCCGTCTCCCGTTTTCTACCTTCCCTTTTCACATCTCCACCGGAATTTCAATAAACACCGAGGTTCCCATACCCGCACTTGTCTGTATATCTATTTTTCCCTTTAAATAATCTACCCTTGACCGCACATTGGAAAGACCCGCACCGGTGTCGGCGGACGGTTTTGACTGGTCAAAACCCAAACCATTATCTTCCACCGTAACAGTACACAGAGGTGGAAGCATGCTTATTTGAACCAGCACCTGTGTTGCTTTTGCATGTTTCATAATATTGTTCATTAACTCCTGTACAATCCGGTAAATTACAATCTCCGTATCGGCAGGCAGTCTTTGGTTGTTACCTACCATCTGAAACGAGATATTCAACTTGCCAGTGGCTTGTATACCGTTGCAAAAATCGTGGATAGCCTCACCCAAACCTAACCGGATTAAGGCTTCAGGCATCATGCTATGGGCTACACGCCGCATCTCTCCCATGGTTTCATCAAGTTTATCCAAGGTGCTGGCAAATAACTGAGCATAGTTTTCGGTCAAAATCATGTTTCCTTTCATAGCACTTAATGAGAGTTTAATTCCGCTTAGCATTCCGCCCAATCCATCATGCAGATCCCGGGCAAGCCGGCTTCTTTCCGCCTCCTGACCGCGCAATAATGCTTGTGATGCCAACAGCATTTTTTCTTTTTCAAGGTCTTCTATCTCCTGCTTTTGTAGCAATCTTTTTTGAGTAATATTTCTATATACAAGCCACCCGAAAAGCAGGACCCCAACAAGTGCTGACAACAACAGAATCAATTGCCACCGTCGTTTTTTTAGTAATGCTTCCTGCACTGTCAGTTGTTGTTCACGTTGGGTGCTTTGGTAACGTGCTTCTTCCAATAGGATATCCCTTTGCCGGCTTTGGCTCAACAGGCTATCGGCTGTACTTTCATAAGCTTTTCGGTAAGTAAGTGCCAAATCTGTTTTGCCGAGTACTTCCTGCATTTCAGCTATCGTAAGCAGGTAATTCTTTTTTTCGAGCAAAGCTCCCATGCTATCAGCAAGGGTTATAGCCTGTAATATTTGTTGGAGACCTTCCTGTTGGCGTCCAAGTTGCCAGTAGGCATTACCCAATCCGCTGCGGGCAAGCATGGTATAAGGGGAGAACTCATTTTTTAAAGAGCTTTCAAGTAATTGCTTGAAAAAATATAAGGAACTATCCCCATTTTTTTTCCTGGCATATACTTCTCCTTTTCCATTAAGGGCATCCATTTCCAGAATGGGATTGCTTGTCCTTTGGCCTATTTTTTTTACTGAATCATATAGTATAAGTGATTCGGAATATCGACCCTTTTCGGTTTTTCCTGTAGCGAGGTTAATCATAGAAGATGCCCGGGCATAATCATCTTTCATTTTTTCGGCAAGCGACAATGCCATGCTTGCATAAGTAATTGTTTTGCCAAAGGCTTTTAGTTCGATATATAGGCTGGCGAGGTTGTTATAACAAATCCGTTGAAGCGAGGGGTCTTTTATTTTAGCTACCTGATCAGCCGCCTTGAGGTAATAGCGGGAGGCCGCTTCAAGGTCTCCTAGATATTGCCATTCATTGGCAATGTTTATAAGCCCTACAGCAAGATCTCTTGGAGTACCCACCCCCGATTCGAAAATCTGAAGCGCTTCCTGTGTCAGTTTTAATGCCTCTTTATACTTTCCCTCATTGTTGAGTAGCACAATGGCATATCCCGCATATGTGGCTTCCCCCCGGGCATACTTTATTTTTCGGGCAATGGTTCTGCCCATTTGATAATAAATACGGGCAGAGTCAGGATGACTCAATTCAAATTGCTCTCCATATTGGTAACAGGCCATTACCTTCAAAGAATCATCTGTTAGCGAAGCCAATGCCGATGAGTTTTGTTTTATGGGCTGTGCTATAAGGCCAAAAAAGGGTAGGCAACAGATTAAAAGAGCATATCCCAAAAAACCCTGAAGCATAAAGCATTGGCACTTCATTTGTCCCCCCCTCCTGTTGTATTCATAAAACTACGGCAAAATCAAATTAAAAAAGTTGCTATACAAAAAAATGGTATTTCCGTGGGGTAAACAATCCCCTTAATCAGGGATTCCTGCACTTGTATTAAAAAAGTACTTCCGCTGAAAGGCTGGTAATCTCAAAGGATGTTTGTCGTTTTATTTCATACTTTTAGCCCTCAATTTTTACCAGAATGCTACCCCGCAAGCCAAAGCATATTTATGACGGAGAGAAAAAAAGCAGAAACAGTTTTTGAAAACCAACCGGGAGCGATGCCAAACAATAAGGAGGGTTACCAAAAACGGGATAAGAAGGAGTGGGCTGATTTTCAGCGATCTCTGAACAGGATGGGGCAAAATGAACTGGTCACAAGAAACGAAGATTTGCAAAGGTTGCTGCGTGAAAATGGGGTCGCCTACAACATTTATAATGATCCTTCGGGTCAAAACAGACCTTGGGAGCTCGATCTTGTTCCTAAAATTATTGATGCGAGTGAGTGGAATACCATTGAAGCGGGACTAAAACAGCGGGCAACTCTTTTTGATTTGATACTTAAAGATATTTATGGCTCCCAACAATTATTACGCAAAGGATTTATTCCACCGGAACTGATTTTTCAGCATCCTGGTTTTTTGCGTAGTTGTGTAAATGTGGTTATTCCGGGAGCAAAGCACCTCACTTTGTATGCTGCAGATATGACGCGGGGAAAGGATGGGAGACTTTGGGTAATCAGCGACCGGGCACAAGCGCCTTCAGGTTCAGGTTATGCCCTGGAAAATCGTCATGCCATGTCAACTGTGTTGCCAGAGTTTTTTCAGAACCTCCCGGTAAAAAGACTTTCATCTTATTTTGATGCCTTGCAACAGGCATTGACCGCGCTTTCCCCGGGAGGGGATACTCAACCCCGTATTGTAATTCTAACTCCGGGTCCTGATAATGAAACTTATTTTGAACATTCTTATCTGGCCGCATACCTTGGATTGACCCTGGTACAGGGTAATGACCTGATAGTAAAGGATAATTTTGTATGGTTGAAAACCATTGAAGGGCTCGAAAAAATTGATGTGATTTTGCGCCGGCTTGATGATGCCTATTGTGATCCGTTGGAGCTTAAGGCCAACTCATTACTGGGTGTTCCTGGCTTGATGCAGGTGGTGCGAAAAGGGCATGTGGCTATTGCCAATCCTTTGGGCAGCAGTATTATTGAAAATGCCGGTCTCGTGCCCTTTTTACCCGGATTGGCTCGGCACCTGCTAAGCGAAGACCTTTTAATGCCCAATATTGCTACGTGGTGGTGTGGTCAACCAAAGGAAATGAAGTATGTATTGGAAAACCTGCCAAAGCTGGTTATACGTCGTATTTTCAGAAACGAAGCAGGTACCCGTTCAGCCATGGATGGCAGTTCATTATCCGGCAGGGAGCTGGGGGATCTAAGAAGGATGATCCTGTTCAATCCAACCCATTATACCGGGCAGGAACGAATCCGGTTTTCAACCAATCCTTCCTGGGTGAATAATAAGCTCGAAGACCGCCATACCCTATTTCGTTCTTTTCTGGTAAGTAAAAATGATGGTTACTTTTTAATGCCAGGCGGTTTAACCCGCACCAGTAACAGTGAACAGAGCTTTGTTATTTCCAATCAATTAGGTGGTATCAGCAAAGATACCTGGGTATTGAGCGAAGAGGAAGAGGACGAATTGCCAATAACCGGGCAAAGTTCTGCCGAATTTGTTTTTCATCCGCCGCACTTAAGGTCTCTGCCAAGCCATACGGCAGAGAATCTTTTTTGGGTAGGGCGGTATACGGAACGGGTCATTTATAATGCCCGGCTTCAGCGTACTATTATGCAGCGGATATTGCAAAGTAATAAATCGCTTCCGCTTTCCAAAACAAGCACAGAATGGCTTTTGCTTGAAATTCTTACCAAATCTACTTTTACATACCCGGGATTTGCTCCTCTCAAACCCGAAGAGGAGGATCCTGAATTGCAGGCGAATCCCTGGCAGGAATTAACAGATATTCTTTTTAATGAGCAAAGACCCGGGAGCTTAGGCAACAATATTACCCAGTTTATTTACGCGGTTTATAACGTCCGCAATTTTTGGGCTGTGGATACCTGGCGGGTACTGCGACAAATGGAAGAAGACTGGGAAAAAGCAAAACGGATTCCCGCCGATGATTATCTCCAAATGATCAGCAGTATCGATGCACTTAATACCTCTATGTTTGCTTTTTTGGGGATGAACCGGGAAAGTGTGCGTAGGGAACAAGGTTGGAATATCCTCGATCTAGGCCGCAAACTAGAGCAAGGGTTGTATAGCAGCCATTTGATTCGTCATACTTTTTCAAAAAAGGAGCGGCCTCAAACGGCAGGTGACCTGATGGAAACCCTGATGATCGCCTCGCAAAGTCTTATTACATACCGCTATACATACCGCGACCATTTACAGTTACCTTTGGTTCTTGAATTAATGCTCCACGATGTTAATTACCCAAAATCGCTGGCTTATCTGGTGCGGCGTATAAAAAGGTATATCGGAAATTTGCCGAGAGCATCCAAAGAAGGGCCGCTTACCGAACTCGAAAGGCTGATTTTGGAAATTGACGGTTCGCTGAGAACTGTCAGTGGCATGGCACTTGCCGAAACAGATCCTGAATCGCAGACCTATCTGGTACTCCGCAACTTCCTCGATCAGCTTTCTGATTTGTTGGTACGGACCGCTCAATTGATCTCCAAAACCTATTTCAGCCATAGCAAAACACAAAAACAATTGTTTACCACGCATCTTTCCGCTTAGGATCCGATATATGATTTTCGAAATTAAACATACCACCACCTACCAATATCAGGAATATGTAAGTATTTGCCATAATCTGGCAATGCTTACTCCCCGCAATACCCGCGATCAGATTTGTCATGAAAGCCACATGACCATTCATCCGGTACCCGAAATCCTGGATACACATCTGGATTTTTTTGGAAACAAGGTGTACTATTTTGTGATAGAACAGGAGCACAATAAACTGACGGTTACGGTGGTTTCCCGGGTGGAAAAAATAACCCCGGAAACTGAATGGACTGTTGCCGAACTATCTTGGGAAGCAGCATTGGAAATGCTGAAAAACCCCCGAGAAGAAGAGCTTGAAATAAAACAGTTTGCCGGGCCAACAGATTTTACCAACCCTGAAGATCGGATCAGGGACTTTGCCATGGTTTCTTTTCATCCGGATAGACCTTTATTTGATGCGGTGAATGATTTGATGCGGAGGATTTATCATGATTTTTCATTTACTCCCGGTTTTACCACGGTAGCTACGCCACTGGCTACCGTTATGAAAGAGCGCAAAGGGGTTTGCCAGGATTTTGCCCATTTGGCCATTTCCTGTATTCATGCCATAGGGTTACCGGCACGGTATGTAAGTGGTTATATAGAAACCCATGCCCCCGCCGGGATGGAGAAACTCACCGGAGTAGACGCTTCTCATGCCTGGTTTTCGGTATATATTCCAACTATGGGCTGGGTTGATTTTGACCCAACCAATAACAAAATTCCTAATGAGCAATACATTACTGTAGGGTGGGGCAGAGATTATTTTGATATCGTACCTCTTAAAGGCGTTATTATGAGCAGCAGCCCGCACAAACTAAAAGTTGCTGTAGATGTAAAAAGGATAAAATCAGTTTAATCTTCTATAGCTGATTGTTTTATGAGGCTATGAATAAAGGCCATTTTACTTTTAACCGCTTCGTTGATCACAAAAGGGTAGCTGTCCTTTAAACCAAGGCTACGGTTCAGGCTATTCATCATAAAACTGAGTGGAATCCATCGTTCCATTATTTCCTCAAAAGAATTAGTGCGATATGGATCCATGTCTATCAGGGTTTGTTCTCCTCCGGATGCAGCCAGAATTCTTGGGTGTAAGGTCAGGCCAAAAGCAAAACCTGTTTCCAGTGCACCCACCATATGCAGGTAGTGCGCCCAGGTTTCGGCCCAATCTTCCCATGGATGCGAACTCGCATAGGAACTAATGTAATTACTTTGCCAATTGGGGTTTGGCCCGTTTTCGTAATGAGATTTAAGTGCCTGAGCATAGTTTATATTTTCATTGCCAAAAAGCTCTTGAAAACCAGCATGAAATGAACTGTTATTCACCAGCAAATCCCAATAGTAATGACCCGATTCGTGGCGAAAATGTCCTAATAGCGTTCTGTACACTTCATCCATTTGCTGCTGCGCCATCATCCTCGATACATCATCCGCTTCTTCAATATTGAGCGTAATGAGGCCTTGTTTATGTCCGGTTAAAAGTCTTTTAGCTAAAGGAGTTGGGTCCTGTGCCTTAAAATCAAAGGCCAGTCCCCGTAACTCATCTTTGGGTTTTGGTATTATGGGTAATTTAAAGCGTAGCAAAGCGTACACCAACCTGTGTTTGGCAACCTCAATCCGTTGCCATTTTTCCAGTTGATCCGGTCTGTTCAGGTTGGGGATGGTTTGGTTGAGCTGGCAAGCCACGCAAAAGGATTCTTCTTCCATCGCAGGTATCAGCCAATTGCAAACGCTATGTTGCTTATTCAAACAATATTTATATAACTCACCAATTGAGGTTTGATCTCCATCAAATTTTTCAAAAATACCCTCAGCCTTATTTTGTAATGAAATTATTTTGAGCAAGGTTGGATCGAAACCCAGCGAAGCCTTGCAATGCAAGCAGATGGTATTTTCAAAATATACCGGATGGCTGCAGCATGTACAGGTAAATAGTTTCAATGGAGAAGGTTTTTAAATGGTAAATGTGAAACGACAATTATTATTTTGAAAGGATATGTTCCACCTACTCTAATAATTTACAAGTTCTATTGAAGTAACAAAGGTATCTATGCGAACAGTATTTTGATTTTACTCATTATTTTTAAATCTATTTAAAAACTTACCCGCCGCACCTTTTTAAAAGTAAAAGCAGTAATGTAATAAACTATGGAAATCAAGATAAAAGTTGTTGCAAGCATTGCAAAAAATTCTACGAATCTCATTGCCATACCTGATTCTTTAGGATCGCCATCCATTATGTACCCTAGAGGAGTAAGAATTGAACAGAAGAGGAGAATTCTTAAAAGATTTATTTTCATATAAATTTATTTTAATTTTTAAAAAATGACATTTGGATTTCTTTATTACTAATTCATTTCTTAAGGACAGTTTATTTATAACTTGAATCCTGCTAAATTATTTTTTTCACTTTACAGATAACTGTTTTTAAAGAATTATTAATTTTGTGATTGGAAATTGATTTCTCATTTCCATAATCGTTTTTTATATATACTATTTCCTTCTTTTCAACCTAAGATCCAGCGTACTGGGAAATTCCGGATTTACCTCGGGTGCCGGAGCATCGTAAACAAACGAACGGTTATCGGGGACTACAGTATGTACTGTCTGGCTGATGGCTTCTTTTACAAACTGTACTTCCTGCAGGTGATTGGTATTTCTAAACCGGCTGATGCGGCGTGATTCTGCTTCGTAACTGTTTACAGGGAAGGTAGCATAACTAAGACCTCCCGGGTGGGATACATAGTAAGTACAACCTCCTATTGAGCGCCCGTTCCAGGTATCTATCAGGTCAAAAGTAAGCGGTGTGTCCAGTCCGATGGTGGGATGCAGGGCACTTGGTGGCTGCCATGCCCTGTACCGTATGCCGCAAACATATTCTTCTTTTACACCGGTAGAAGTAAGCGGAGCAGGCATTCCATTGCAAAGCAGCATGTAACGATTGCTGTGTAAGCCACGCAGTTTCACCTGCACCCGTTCCAGCGATGAATCTACAAACCGCGCCGTTCCGGTACCCGCCATTTCTTCGCCCAGCACATGCCAGGGTTCTATCCCCATCCGGATTTCAATTTCCATATCTTTTACAAAAACACTGCCATAGTGCGGGAATCGGAATTCGTGAAAAGCCTTGAACCATTTCTTTTCAAAAGCATAACCTGCATCCTTTAAAAAGTCTACCACATCTTCCAGGTCCTGCTCTACAAAATGAGGCAGCAGGTATTTGTCGTACAAAGCAGTACCCCAACGTACCAGCTTGTGTTTATAGGGTTTTTTCCAAAAAGCTGCAACAAGTGCCCGGATTAGCAGCATCTGTAGAAGACTCATTTGCTTATGCGGGGGCATATCAAAACCCCTGAACTCAAGAATCCCCAGCCGTCCGGAGGACGAGTCAGGGGAATATAATTTGTCGATGCAAAACTCTGATCGGTGCGTATTGCCGGTTAAATCAGTTAGCAGGTGCCGAAATAGCCGGTCGGTGAGCCAAAAAGGAACCGGCCCATCTTCCGGTACCTGACTAAAGGCAATCTCCATTTCGTAGAGATTGTCTTCGAGTCCTTCATCAATGCGGGGTGCCTGACTCGTAGGCCCGATGAAGGCGCCGGAGAAAAGATAGGATAATCCGGGATGATGCTGCCAAAAGGTGATGAGGCTACGTAGCAAATCGGGTCGGCGGAGCAATGGACTGTTCTCCGGTTTAGCGCCGCCAATGGTGATATGGTTGCCTCCGCCGGTGCCGGTATGTCGTCCATCCAACATAAATTTTTCAGTACCCAGCCGCGAAAGACGAGCTTGTTCATACAGGGTGTTGGTATTGTTACAAAGCTCCTGCCAGCTTTTGGCGGGATGAATATTCACTTCAATTACACCGGGGTCAGGCGAAACCACGAGCCTTTCCACCCGGTTATCCCTTGGCGGTTCGTAGCCTTCAATCCTGACCGGCATATCGAGCTTTGCAGCAGTTGCTTCAATGGATGCTACCACGTCAAGATAGTGCTCCAGGTAATCCATTGGCGGGATAAATAAATAAATAAAGCCATTCCTTGCTTCCACACTCAAAGCGGTGCGGATGGTAGGGATTTCCATGGTGATTTCTGGTTCCGGTTTTTCGGAATCCTTATTTTCTGTCGTAGCGTCTTGTTGTGTTGGCTTGTTTTTGGTCTCTTGGGGTTTCGGTTGCGGATAAATTTGTCCGTACCGGGCGCCAATATTTTCATGAAAAGATTCCAGCAAAGGCAAATCTTCAAAAAGGCTACGGATAACTACAGGAGGCTCCTGATCTTTGGAAAGTACAGGCAGGCTTTCGAGTGGCAGGCGCAACCCCATTGGGGAGTTGCCGGGAACAAGATATAAATGATCGCGGCTGAAAACCCATGAACAACTTAGCCAGCGCTCGTTGTCGTAATCCCACCTAAGCGGCATTACATAACCTATTGCTTCCCCAAGTCCCTGATTCAGCAGGTTGGCTAGTGTTCGGCGCTCCAGCGGGTCATCAAGGTTGGCCTTAAGTGGATCTATATTCAGTGGGTTTTTCCCTTCGGTCCATAAAAAATAAAATACATCCTCGTAAGCCGGGCTTAAAAAATCAGGGTCAATGGCCAGTGTTTTGGCCAGTTCAGTTGCAAACCGTTTGGCATCGGTAGCGGTATATTTTTTCTCAATTTTTTCGTGCGCAATCAACTGTGTATTCTTCCAAACCGGGTAACCATCTTTGCGCCAGAACAAACCATATTGCCAGCGGGGCAGCGGTTCGCCGGGATACCATTTGCCCTGCCCGTAATGAAGGAGGCCTTCGGGACCGAATTTTTCGCGGAGCCGGAAAATGAGCTCGTGAGATAAATGGCGCTTTTCGGGCCCGTCGGCATCCGTATTCCATTGGGCGGATTCCATATCGTCGATGGATACAAAAGTGGGTTCTCCCCCCATAGTCATTCGTACATCCCCGGCCAGCAGATCGGCATCTACCTGTTCGCCAATGGCATTGATCTCCATCCATTCCTGTTCGGAGAAAGGCTTGGTAACCCGTGGATCTTCATAAATCCGTTCTACTGTATTGCTGAAACCAAATTCTACTTTGCAGGGATCGGTAGTCCCCACAACCGGGGCGGCACTTACATAATCGGGCGCACAGGCCAGCGGTATATGGCCTTCACCGGCAAAAAGTCCGGAAGTCGCATCCAGCCCTATCCAGCCGGCGCCTGGTATATAAACTTCGGCCCATGCATGCAAATCAGTAAAGTCTTCTGCGGGTCCGGAGGGGCCATCGAGCGATTTTTCATCTGATTTCAACTGAACAAGATAACCAGATACAAAACGTGCAGCAAGGCCTACGTGTCGTAGAATATGTACCAGCAACCAGGCAGAATCACGACAGGAACCCAGCGCTTTTTTTAACGTTTGATCCGGGGTTTGCACTCCTTGTTCCATCCGGATGGAGTAGGCTATTTCCCGATTGAGCTCCTGATTTACTTTTACCAGAAAATCTACTATGGGCATTTTTTGCGCAGGATCAATATGCTTTTTTACCCAGGCCTGCAGCAATTCTCCATCTTCTTTTATCTCCAGATAAGGAACCAATTCTTTTGCTAAATGAGCAGGGTAAGCGAATGGGAAATTATCTGCATAGGATTCTACAAAAAAATCAAAAGGGTTGATCACCTGCAAATTGGCAATCACCTCAACTGCAACCACAAGTTCGTTCGTTTTTTCCGGAAAAACCACCCTTGCCTGCCAGTTGCCAAAGGGATCCTGCATCCAATTGAGGAAGTGATCCTTGGGTTCAATTTGAAAGGAGTATGACTCAATAGGAGTTCTGGAATGGACAGCGGGTCGTAAACGAAATACATGCGGGGATACCCCCACCAGTCTGTCAAAAGTATAAGTTGTCTTATGCCGTATTGCTACTCTTATTGCCATGCGCTAAAATTAACCCTTTTAAGATGTAAAAGCGGCAATACAATCGTTGATAAATGTAAGCGGATAAAAAGGAATGCGAAATTATATTTTTTAGTTGTACTGAGAAAGTCCTCATGGGGATTTGTAGATAGTTGTTTTACCAGCGCATTACCTGCAACCCACCTTTACCCTCAATAGTAATGGTTTTGGTGCTATTTCCTTCTTGTATGGTAAATGAATTAGTACCGGGTTGAAGTGGGATGCGAGCGGCATAAACAGCCCCGGGCAAACTGCGCCAACTTCGGGTATCGGCTACTTCGGTGCTTTGGTTTAAAACATTTATCAGCAACCCTACACCTTGTGCAATGGCTACAGCCTGCGCTTCCTTTTTATCCGCATCCTCCTTTTTATTCGAGTCAGAATCTTTTTTATCGCCAGATTTGGCAATAGCTTTTGCTCCGGCTTGTGCTGCTAATTCAGTGCCTTTTTTTACAAGAGCACGAATCACTGCCTTTTGTAGTTCGCGGCTCATGGCGTCGGGGCGAGCCGCCCACTGGTACATATCCTGCATTTTATTAAAAGAAAAGGATGTTTCCCCCATGCGGATATTGCCATTATAGGCAGGCACTCCGCCGGGTTCAGGTACTGCCACTGCCACCCTAAGTCCCTTTAACAGGCTTGGGGTTACCGAATTGGAGAAACCTGAAAAAGCAGTAGATTGCACCGGAATCTGGTAGCGGTTATAAGAGTCATTAAAGTAAATATTATCACCTCCGGGTGCCCAACTATTAAAGGAAAAAAAATTGTTTTGCAAAGCTGGTGCATTCCCAATTTCATGGAAAATCAGTAAAGTTCCTCCTCCTGATTTCGAAGATTCCGGAAGATTTTTTACATAATTGGCATATCGGTGTAGCTGATCAGTATAGCCAAGTTGGAAAGCGGTTCTTACCACATCTATCATTATTTCCCCAGGTACCTGTACCATTTGGTCATCCTTGTTTTTGTTACCCAGCCACAGATCGGCAGCATTGCGGTAGGCGATAAATGCATTATTAAGGTCATTTCCAGCCTCGTAAATTACGCCTTGTATCCAATAACCAAAAGAAAGTGCATCGCGGGTTCCTTTGGTTTTGGTATCAATAAGCCGGTTGGCCTGTAGCGATATCCTGCGAGCTTCCACCAGTGCCCCCGCCTGATCGCCGGTTACCAAATAATTCATGGCTTTGCAATAATGCAGCATCATGCGCTCCATATCTTCCGCCATATATCTCTCCTGCATGGGATTGATAAGGTTTCCGATAACGGCATCACCTGTACTTTTCCAGGTAGCTTCCAGTATGGCATCGGCTTGGTTGAGGAAATAATTACTGGTATCTGGTTTTCGAAGTAATTGTGCTACCCGGCCTTTTTCGGCATAGTACAAAAACTGGTTCCGGTTTTTTTGTAAAAATTTAAAATGTTCCAATGCCTGATAGGCCTGCTTATAATCGCCCCTGTCCATTAACCCATCATAACGCTGCATGCCCCGCTGGTAACCAGCACACCCCACCATGGAGCATGCCAAAGCTAGCAGTAAAAACAGCGCAATGTATTTGGATTCTTTAAGCATGAAGTGTGGTTTTTATCTTGTAAAAACGCCAATGTTCTTTTAATTTCTTACGAACTTGGCAATCTTTTTTTCACCAATCCACACCACTTCATTGGTTTCAATATTGGTGAGCTCAAGGTTCACCTGATAATATACTTCTTTCTTTCTTTTGTAGGAGTCCACAATAGAATTGATTGAGCCTTGCAAAATAAAATCGGCACCGTTTTCCAAACCAAATTTTTTCATGGTACTTTGTGAGGCATTTGTTTGTTGATCTGCTTTTTCACCGCGCATTTCTTCTCTTTTTTTGCCTCCCTGTACCAGCCCTATGGAACCTTTTTGCACAAAATTTCTTTCCAGGTCTTTGCAAAAAATTTCTGCATCAATATGTTCGTGGCTTTTATTGTAAACAGTACCTACAACAACAACGGGTTTTTTGTTTTTACTTTTGGAAAAATTGGGTTTCCAGGGGGAGTTATTTATCTGATCAATCATTTCTTCCGCCACTAACCTGCTATCAGTTGCATTCCAGCGCCCGCTTATGTCAGAGGTTTCAGAGGGATCAATCCTTGTAATCTTTCTGCCACAGGCTGATATCAGAATAAGGGCAGCCGATATAAAAAGAAATGTACTTTTTTTGGTAAACATATTAATAATATTGAGATGTGAAAAATAGATATATTTTTTGCATTGCCCATCAGAGCCATTACAACCCTATTTGGGTAATGGAATATAAATTTCCTTAAAAATGTGGGAGAAGAATTATCTCCCGAAAAACCAATTACCGGTATTGTAGCCAAAATTTGGGTTGAGTCTCCAGCCAAGGGGGGTATTCATCCGGTTAATCCATGGATAATTGTAATAGCGCGGAGCTTGTGCACGGGCAAGTCGTCTTTGGTTTCTGTTATCGCGTCGGTTGTATTGGTGGTCTTCCCGCATCTGGCTCCAGTCATAAGCTTTATAAATATTATGTACTGTGGTTCCTTGCGTAATAAGCAAACTATCTGTTTTGTTCATATATCTGTCCCGGCTTTCAGCAAATCTTGGGTTTTGGTCATTTACCTCCTGCGCCTGTACAAGCGTGGAAATAAAGAGAGTTGCCAGCAAAGTGTAAAGAAGTTTCATATTGTTTATTTTATATTGTATCAAAAATACGGCGTACATCTATGAATGTTACAATAGTATTTGTTAAAGAGATCAATAAATCCTGCTTTTAGAAAATAGCTAACAATTAGCTGGTAACCTATATGTTGACCATTGTTGACCATATAAGCCGGTGAAAGGTGAAAGGTAAAGAATAATTGGAGGGTAATTTTGATTTTGCTTGCTTTTCTTTGCAACATGAGCGATTTTAGAAAGCCAACTTTATTTACCTGTTTGTCGCCGGCGCTTTTGCATCTATACGATGTAACCGATTCGGTAGTGGTAGTTATTGATGTTTTTAGGGCCACAAGCACAATAGCCGCTGCCTTGCACAATGGAGCCGAAAAAATAATACCTGTAGAAACGGTAGAAGGTGCTATTGAGATAGGGCTGGAACTAGGTGCCATTACTGCCGGGGAAAGAGATGGCAAAATAGCCCCGGGGTTGCAATACGGCAATAGCCCGTTGGAGTATCCGGCAGAATTTATAGCAGGCAAAACACTGGTATTGACGACCACTAATGGCACCCGATTGTTACATATGGCACTCAAAAATGGTGCTACCGAAGTCATTACCGGGGCTTTTGCCAACCTGTCTGCGGTTTGTGATCATTTACTGGCTACCGGTAAAAATGTGATTTTGGGTTGTGCGGCCTGGAAGGATTGCGTAAATATGGAAGATAGCTTGTTTGCAGGTGCGGTTATTTCAAGGTTACATGAACATTTTACCATCCATTGCGATGCAAGTTTGGCTGCCGCTACCCTTTACGAAACGACCAAACCATATTCATGGGAATTTACCAAACGTACCACACACTATCACAGGCTTGCTGCTTATGGCCTGGAAAAGGACATGGAATGGTGTATGACAGAAGATATTGCCAATACCCTATGCATTTATAGCAATGGCCTGTTGGTAAAGGCATAAAGTGCTGGATCTGAGTAAAACAATTACCGCGGAATTATTCAGCGGCAGGATCTTCTGCAGAGGCAGCCTCTTCAGGATTCTCTTCTATTTCGCGTAGTTTCGGCTCAATACCCGCTCCTTCAATTTGGGTATACCAGCGAACCATTTTCTTCATGTCGCTCATATACACCCTATCAAAATCCATTTCAGGGTAAATCTTTTCAAAATAGGCTTTCAGGGCTTTTGGGTCTTTTGATTCAGGTAGGGCTATTTCCTTGTTGGCACCCATTGCCTGGAAAATTTCTACAAGGTTCACATTACTGGCCTTGGTATAAATTTCTATACTTTCCAAATGCGAAAACTGATGTTTGCGGCTACTCACAAACTGCGTGCTGCTATCCTGTAGATTTTTCACGATGGCTCCATCATTTTTAGAAGAAACCAATTCAAAAAGTCCGGTAAGTCCGGTAACCGCTATAAGTTTACTATAAGTCATGCTTCTGATATTAACCCAATTTCGGAATGCAAAATAAGGGAAGCAAAAAGGAAACGAGGAAGTATTTAACAAATATGCTAAACCTTTTAAGGGGATTTAGGTAGGGGAACCTTTTAAAAAATGGTGTAAACCAACGGCTGAAAGCTTATTTTTGCACTCCGTAAGGGGGATTAGAAAATTAACAGGGGTATGGCAGATCAAACAGGAGCACCGGCAACCATTATTCAGAGCGATGAAGCTCAGCGGGTTCTGGTACAAAAGAATCCGCTTCCCCGGCATATTGCCATCATTATGGATGGAAACGGGCGGTGGGCAAAAGAACAGGGGCAAGATCGCCTGTTCGGTCATTTTCATGGGGTAGAAAGTGTACGGAACATTGTGGAAGGCTGTGCTGAACTAGGAATTGAATACCTTACTTTGTATGCCTTTAGTACCGAAAACTGGGAACGGCCAGAAAACGAGGTGAATGGTTTGATGGAACTTCTGGTGGATACCATCCGTAAGGAAACCGAGACACTGAATCGCAATAATATCAGGCTACATGTAATAGGCGACCGGGTTATGCTGAGTACCGAAGTCAATCAACAGCTCAATGAGAGCCTTGAGATTACCGAAAAAAATACGGGCCTGAACCTGATTATGGCGCTCAGCTATAGCGGTCGTTGGGAGCTCGTGAATGCTGTTAAGCGCATAGCAGGTGATGTGGAATCGGGAGAGGTAAAAGCAGCCGACATTAATCAGGAAACCCTGCAGAGGTATCTGTGGACAAGCCAATACCCGGATCCAGAGTTAATGATTCGTACCAGTGGTGAGTATCGTATCAGCAATTTTTTATTATTTCAACTCGCGTATGCCGAACTATATTTTACCAATACCCGTTGGCCCGATTTCAGGAAAAAGCACCTTTATGAAGCCTTACTTGATTTTCAAAACCGGGAAAGGCGGTATGGTAAAACAGGAGAACAGGTTCAAAACAATCAGTAACTATATTATATGTCTGTTCTCTTTCGGGATTTGGGGTTCTTTTTAACAAACACTTTTAACCATAGCAATTAACTTGCTTCGCTTCTGTACTGCTTTATGTTTTGTAAATATTTGAAAATCAATTATCTAATGCGTCCTTTGTTTAGGAAAACGGGTATTTTTGCAATGGTCTTGCTACTTTTATTGACGGTAGCACAGGTATCAGCGCAAAACGATACGTCTGTTACGGCTATTGATCCTGAACTTGAGGCGATTTTCTCGCAGCGTATTCCCAAGGAATATGTTGTAGGGAGCATCGCTATTTCAGGAAACAATTTTTTTGACAACAACCTTCTGACTTCTATTGCCAACCTCAATGTAGGAGATAAGATACGATTGCCCGGAGATGACGCTTTCAGCAAAGCGATTCAAAACCTCTGGAAACAAAGTTATTTTAGTAATGTGGTAGTATATATTACCAGGTTAGAGCAACCTAATATTTTGCATCTCGAAATTGAAGTACAGGAAAGACCCCGGTTGGCTAAGTTTACTTTTACAGGTATCCGTAAAGGGGAAGCAGAAGAATTGCAGGATAAAACCGGATTGGTAGCTGGTAGAATTGTTACCGAAAACAGCAAGATGATTGCCCGGGAAATCGTAGAGAAATTCTATGCTGAAAAAGGTTTCAGAAATGTAAGTGTTGCCATTGATGAATTGACCAACCGGAATGTACAAAACAGTATTGATTTGGTTTTCAAGGTGGATAAGGGAAAAAAAGTGCGGGTAGGAGATATCTTTTTTGCCAATAACACCAATTTCGGAAATCTGAAATTGAAGCGGCAGATGAAAGGCACCAAGGAAATGACCCGTATTACCTTATATCCTCAAAAGGATACGCCCATTTTAGGGGAAGCAGAGAAGTTTCATGCACAAGATTTGCTCACTAAGCAGGGTTTTCTACAACCTACAGTTATAAAAAATACGATTGACCCTTATTTCCGTTTCAAACTTTTCAGTAGTGCTAAGTTCAACGATAAAAAATACGAGGAAGATAAGCTTAAACTTATTGACTTTTATAACTCAAAAGGTTTCCGTGATTCAAGGGTATTGAAAGATACCGTATATGAAGGAACGAGTGGCAACCTGAATGTGGAACTGAAAGTGGAAGAAGGTAAGCGCTATTATTTCGGTAATATGATTTACCGGGGAAATACCAGGTATTCCGATTCCATTCTGAACCTGATCATGGATATTAAGAAGGGTCAAATTTACAATAAAGAGACCCTTGACAATAGATTGGGTAAGCAAATGAGTGCCGAAGGTGGTGCCGACCTGAGTGCTCTCTACATGGATGATGGCTATCTGTTCTTCCGTGCCGAAGCTACAGAAACAGCAGTTTACAATGATACCATTGATCACGAAATCCGCATTTTTGAAGGTCCGCAGGCTACTATTAAAAACGTAAATATTACCGGTAACGATAAAACTAAGGAATATGTAATCCGGAGGGAATTACGGACCATACCTGGCGAAAAATTCCGTCGCTCAGATTTGATTCGTTCGCAGCGGGAAATTTCAAACCTCAATTACTTCAATCAGGAAACCATCGGTATCAATCCGGTACCGGATCCTTCTGATGGAACGGTGGATATTAATTATTCGGTGGAGGAAAAATCAAGCGATCAGTTGGAGCTATCTGCTGGCTGGGGCGGTGGTATTGGTTTAACCGGTACCCTCGGGATTACCTTTAATAACTTTAGTCTTAGGAATATTCTCAAAAAGAATTCATGGGATCCTTTGCCTTCTGGAGATGGACAAAAACTCAGTTTGCGTTTGCAGAGCAACGGCCGTGCCTTCCGAAGCTATAATTTCAGCTTTACAGAACCTTGGTTGGGTGGTAAAAGAAGAAACTCCTTTACTGTGAGTGTTTACGATACCAAGTTCTCCAATGCATTCAATCCGTTGACCGGGCAGTTTGAGCGGAATCCTTCTTCGTTTATCCGTACCACAGGAGCAACAATCGCACTTGGTAAGCAGTTGCGCTGGCCCGATGACTTTTTTAATTTTAGTGTTAGTGCCACCTATCAGCGTTATACCCTTCAGGATTACCAGTTTTTTGAGGATTTCCGTAACGGGGTAAGTAATAATGTGAGTTTGAAATTTGCCGTACAACGTTCTTCTGTGGATCAGCCTTTGTTTCCAAGAGGAGGTTCTAATTTTACAGCAAGTCTGCAGATTACACCGCCTTGGTCGCTGATGCGTCCGGATAAGGTTTATAACACCACACAGGAGCGTTATGAGTGGATTGAGTTCCATAAGTGGCGTTTTACAGGCGAATGGTTTGTACCGCTTGGCAGACCCCACGGTGCTGAAAAGAACCATCAGTTTGTATTGAAGCTTGCTGCCAAATACGGATTTATCGGTCGTTTCAACAATGATCTGGAAATATCTCCTTTCGAAAGGTTCCAAGTGGGAGATGCAGGTTTAACCAATCAGTTTGCTTTGTTGGGTTTCGATATCATTGCCCACAGGGGTTACCCGGTTTACCAAACAAGCAACCCCAAGATCAATCCTGATCAGCAAGGTGCAAGCAGGTACTTTACCATCTTCAATAAGTACACTGCGGAAGTACGGTACCCGCTTAGTACCAATCCAAGTAGTACCATTTTTGCCCTTGGTTTCTTCGAAGCTGCCAATGGTTGGTACAGCATCCGCGATTACAATCCATTCCAGCTTCGTCGGAGTACCGGTTTAGGGATGCGTTTCTTCCTGCCCATGTTTGGATTGTTAGGATTTGACTACGGTATTGGTTTGGACAGACTAGAACCAGGACAAGGCTTAAAGAATGCGACCAGGTTTACCTTTATGCTTGGTTTTGAACCTGAGTAATCAACTTAATATTTTTCATCTTTCTATACAAAAGGCTGCAAGGTTTTCCCCTTGCAGCCTTTTTTCTTTTGCCAGCTGCTTTTAAAAGTATTTGCTATGAAAAAAGGAGGATTGGGCCATGTAAAGAATTTATCGGGATTTATGGATTTTTGGTATTTCGATGGTACCATGCCCAATACAATAATATAGGATGAATTACCAGTATCCTCACCCAGGCTCCCCATACCGGAAGGCCAAACCCTTGGATACGCAGATTTTCGTTTTCGGTAATCATCCAGACATGGGTAGGTAAAAAGGCGATTAAGAGAGCAATGACTCCGTAACAAGCCCATTTGCGTGTTGCCGGAACAATTAATCCAATGGATAATAAAATCTCTGCAATACCACTCAATATATTAAGCAAGGACTTGTTGCTCATATAATCCGGTATCAGCGGAAAATAAAAGGCCGGCATCCTGAAATGGTTGATGCCAGCGGCGAGGTAGACGGCAATCATAATCCAAAGACTGATCTGTCTGCGACTGCGGAGAATACTTTTGGCGATCAAATTGATATTTTTTAGGATTTAAAAGTAATCGGTTTATAGGGTTTGTCTTATAATTCTTTTACTTGCACCCAATCTGTTGATTATGGAAATACAATCTAAGTTACCCAATGTAGGGACCACCATATTTACGGTAATGAGCGCTTTGGCTACTGAACATGGTGCAATTAACCTTGGGCAGGGCTTCCCTGATTATGCTATGGCACCCGAACTAACGGAACTGGTAAATAAGGCGATGAAGGACGGCTACAACCAATACGCCCCTATGCCAGGATACAAGCCTTTGTTGGAAAAGATCGCCGAAAAAGTGTACCAATGTTACGGCACCAGTATTGAGCCGCTGAGCCAGATTACCATTACTCCGGGTGGCACGTACGCCTTGTTTTCAGCCATATCTTCTGTTATCCATCCCGGAGATGAAGTGATTGTTTTTGAGCCGGCTTACGATTGCTATATTCCTATTATTGAATTGAATGGAGGTATAGCTTTAAAAATAAAATTGCAGCATCCGGATTATAGTATTGATTGGGAAGCAGTGGAAAATGCTATAACTCCCCGCACCCGGATGATCTTGATCAATTCGCCACACAACCCAACTGGCAGCGTATGGAGTGAGGAAGATATCCGTCGATTGCGGGTATTGGTACAAGGAACCAATTTGCTGATAGCAAGTGACGAAGTATATGAGCACCTGATTTTTGGGAGTAAGGAGCACCACAGTATTCTCCGTTATCCTGATTTATTTGAACGAAGTTTTGTTTGCTTTTCCTTTGGTAAGGTGTATCACTGTACCGGTTGGAAACTAGGCTATTGTATTGCTCCTGCTGCTTTTACCAAGGAGTTTCGCAAAGTACATCAGTTTAATTGTTTCAGTTGTTTTACCCCTACTCAGGTGGCCTTGAGCCAATACCTCGATCACAGCTCCAGCTATTTGGAGCTTGGTGGGTTTCTTGAAAAAAAGCAGCAATACTTTGAGCAATTGTTAAGCAACACTCCTTTGAAACCACTACCTACTTATGGCAGTTATTTCCAGTTGTACAGCTATGCCGGGTATAGTACTGAAACAGAGGCTGAACTCGCCATACGGCTTACTAAAGAAGCAGGCGTAGCCACTATTCCGACCTCTGCGTTTTACACTGATGCTACTGATAATCAGGTATTGCGATTTTGCTTTGCTAAAAAAGAAGAAACGTTGGAGGCGGCAGCTAAAAAATTGGGAGATTATTTTGCAAAACAGGGTTAGGAATTTTAGCGGGTCAATCGGGTAATGAGATCACTGTGATCCGGGAACTTTGTCAGTAAGCTTTCTCTTTCGGCCAGTTCAAAGTCGGCAAAATCGAAGCCTGGAGCTACTGTGCAACCAACCAGCGAATAGCCACAACGACCTACCGACTCGCTGCCAAACCATTGTCCTGCTGGAATAAAAGCCTGCGGACTTTCGCCTTTTGAAAGATTGGACCCTAAATGGTGCAATTCATAGATACCCTTTTCGTCAATAGCATGCACATGCACCGGATCACCAAGGTAGTGATGCCATCCTTCATCACTTTTGATGCGGTGAAAGGCCGAAAAATTTCCAGCGATAAGCAAAAAATAAATGGCGGTGCTGACGGAGCGCTCTCCTTCTGCCGCAGCGTATTTCTCCCCTGAGCGATACGTTTCATTGTAAAAGCCACCTTCGGGATGGGGAACCAAGCCCAGCCGGATTACAATTTCTTCTACGGTAAGTGTCATAAATCGTGGATAGTTTGGTGTATAACCCTATAAGCCATATACCTCGGCTTGCAAGATAAGATAAAGGCCTATATGGGAGGACTTGCCTGTTTTCAAGAATCCTTTTATCCGGCAAAGGAGACTCTAAAATTTTATTATCTTTATATAAATGGCACAGTTTCGACAATTTAAAAAGCAACTTTTTTCTTAAAACTACAGAAAAGAAATTCTTGACTGGTTTTAAAAGGAGTTATATGGCTTTGTGTGAGACAACGGTATTTTTCGAATTTTCTTTTAAAGGCGTTGGTAAGATTGTTTTCATTGTATTGGTTTACCTCGGGTCCGCTGCATTTTTGAGGTCCATTTGCTGAGAACTTTCCTACAATCAGGCATTGAGAAACAAAGGATTGAGCAAGTTTGAGATAGCGTTCTATCTGTTCCGGTTGGGTTTGAAAGTGAAAAGCGGCCCGGTCATGCCATAAATCAAAAGGGGTTTCAGGAGTGAAATCGAGGATATCTCTCTCAACCCATTTTACCTTTTCACCTTTTTACCCCAGTCTTATTTTAGCTTTATCCAATGCATTGGCCGAAATATCAAGAACAGTAATATTTTCAAATCCTTCTTCCAGGAGATGATCAACGAGTTTGCTGTCGCCCCCTCCAACATCCAGAATGCGGGAAGTACGTGGCAACTTGCAGGCATGGATCAAACTAAGCGATATAGTCGGAATTTCCTCAGTCCAGCTTACTTCATGAGGTTGCTTGTTTTTGTAAACAGTTTCCCAATGTTCTTTCAACGTATTGTCCATTGGGCAAAGGTTGAAAAAATATTACCCTATATTGGTGACAAATGTTCCATCCAGAAAACCTTGGGCTTCCTGTCGATTTTCCTTAACTAAACAGGTATTCAATATCATCGCGGCTAAGCTTCTTCACAAAGCCTGAATCATCGCTGATCAACTCTTTAGCAAGCATTCGTTTCTTTTCCTGTAATTGAATAATTTTATCTTCCACGGTGTCTTTACAAATCATGCGATAGGCAAAAATATTCCGGGTTTGCCCGATGCGGTGCGTACGGTCAATGGCCTGTTGCTCTACGGCGGGGTTCCACCACGGGTCAACAATATACACGTAGTCGGCGGCGGTAAGGTTAAGACCTACCCCCCCTGCTTTTAACGAGATCAGGAATACCCGACATTCGGGATTGCTTTGAAAATTGTCGATGGCTCTTTGCCGTTCTAAAATGCTGGTGCTACCATCAAAATATTCGTATTTCACGCCGAGGTAATCGAGTTTTTTGCGGATCAGCGCAAGCATTCCAAGGAACTGTGAGAAAACCAGCGCCTTGTGGTCACTGATATTTTCGCTGATTTCCCTGCCAAGTTCTTCCAGTTTGATACTATGGTTAGGGAGCTTTTCGGTTTCGTTGAGAATGGCGGGACTATCGCAAATTTGCCGCAGTTTCATCAAACCCTGCAGGATGGTAAGCTGGCTGCGTCCCATGCCTTGACTGTCAATAGCACCAAGCACCTTGTCACGGAATTCGTTCCGGTAAGCATCATAGATCCGTCGCTGTTCGGTTTCCATTTCGCAGAACAGGATGGTCTCTGTCTTTTCAGGAAGATCTTTGGCTACCTGCTCTTTGGTACGTCGCAGAATAAAGGGGTACAGCAGTTTTCGCAGATGGTCTTTTTGCTCTTCCTCGCCAAACTTATCAATAGGAGTAGCGAACTCATTCCTGAAAAATTCTGTGCTGCCCAGTAAACCGGGGTTCAGGAAATTCATCTGAGCATAGATATCGAAAGTATTGTTCTGTAGCGGGGTACCACTCATGCAAATGCGGTGTTTGCCTTGCAACAGGCAAGCGGCCTTCGCTACTTTGCTGTTTGGATTTTTAATGGCCTGGCTTTCATCAAGTACTACATAATCAAAGTTTATCTGCTGCATCAGCAATATATCACTTCGAAGGGTACCATATGTGGTAATGATAATGTGATGCGGATCGAGTTCTTCCAAAAGCCGGCTGCGTTGCGGACCATGATGGATAAAATATTCCAGGTTGGGGGTAAATTTCTTTATCTCATTTTCCCAGTTATAAAGCAGGGTGGTTGGGCAAACAACCAATGCTTTCAACCGACCTTCCCTGTTTTCGAAATGCTCCAGCATGGAAAGTGCCTGAATGGTTTTACCCAAACCCATATCGTCGGCAAGGATACCACCGCAGCCTGTTTCCTGTAAAAAGTTGAGCCAGTGAAAACCGGTAACCTGATAAGGCCTCAAAATACTTTTAAGGTGTTTAGGGGGTGGTAATTTTTTTATACGTTTAAAAGAGCGCAACTTATCGAAGCGTTCCTCAAGTTCTACCTGCAGCTCTTCTCCATCGCGCTGATCGTAAAGCTCATCAATTACCCCAAACTGGTACCGGCTTAAACGAAGCATGCTGCCGCTGCCTTCACCCACCCTAAAAAGGAGGCTGTATTTTTTTAGCCAGTCTTCGGGCAATATTCCCATGCTGCCGTCTTTCAATTGAACAGTGGTTTGCCTGTTGGCAAGAGCTTGTTTTATATCTGAAATCCGAACGGTCTGATCGCCAAAGCTTACATTTACTTTGGCATCAAACCAATCCACTCCACTGCTTATACGTACTTGTGTAGAAGGTTTTTCTGTACTAAAACGGAAGTTTTTGAGCTGGTCAAAACCAAGAAGCGGGACATTCATGTCTTTCATGGTTTCTACAAACAAAAAGAACCAGTTGTTTTTGAGTACATCATTGCCCTTTAATACCAGTTGGCGGCTTCGTTCGGGCCGGATGAAATTGGTATGAAGCGCAGCCAATTTATTGAGGAACAGACGTTCTTTTTCAAGCATCCTTTGTACCAATATGATTTGCCCGTTTTGGACCATAGTGATCGATGGTTGTTCATCTGCTGGTGCCGGTATATCATTGTAACTGAAAATAGGGTTGAAAACGAGGAAGTCGCCTTTTTCAATGAGCTGCACAACCACTTCGGGAGGTTGGTTGCTCACATCGCGGATCAGTTTTTTATCGAAAATTACTTCGTAATCCCGTGCAAGAGGCATTATGACTTTTTCAGCATATGCTGCCCAGTCTTCCATTGCCATTACTTTAGGTTCCCGGTATTGTTCAGCAAGGATAATATCTTCTGGTTTTTCCCAGGTATAAAGTTCATAGTCATGCATCCAAAGGAGCATACTTTTCCACTGATTGGTATGAAGACCTGTTTTACGGCCTTCTATCCTGGTAAAAGCACTTACTGAAATTTTGTTGTCCTTCAACATTACTTCAAAACTTAATGGCAGGATTTCCTCCGGTGCGGTAACATGCGCCAGATTGGCAGTTATAAATTTTTTAGGATGGGGCAATAGGTAAAGTGTCTTACTTTCTTGCCTGTCCTTGAGGATGCGGATTAGTTTTGGGTGGAGGTATTCGTTAATAAGTACCTTGGTTTCTTCAGGCAAATCGCTGCCATTGGTATGCACAATATTTTCCCAGATGCCGCTAAAAGGGGAGTTGCGATTTAGGAATTTATTGACCTCTCCATCACTTATTTTTCTTATTTGCTGTACTGCTTGCCGATCCTCCTCATCCATTTGGTCAATATTTATATAACGACCAAGATCTAAATGCTCTGTGGAACCGGTAATACCCCCTTCTTCATTCGGTTCGCCTTGTACAGCCTCTACGCTAAACCAGGGGTAGTTATCCACAGACTCTTTGAATACAATGCCAAGTCGACGTGTAGGCTCGGTCATGACTTCAACGATATCTTTAGTAACTGCCGCTACCATAGGTCTTGCTTCGGGTGCCGAAGTTGGGGAAGCAATCCGCATAATACTTGGATCGAGTACCCGCAAAAAAGGGCGGTTATCTTTGTAGGTAAATTCAAACTTCCCTTTCAAATTATCTTGAAGGCTGTACCCATATAGGCTCAATAATTTTTCTTTATCCCGGTCGAAATTGCGGATGCTATCGAAATAATTGGCTCCATAGGTATTTACAAGGTGGGAAAAAACCATGGTTTTGTGCTTGCAAAGCGTATGATCTTCGTCTACACAGTTGCAACTTGTATCAAAAATTCGTTCTTCATTTTTGTGGAGGCGCACTAAATATATCTCCCCTTCCACATTTACTTCTGCATCAACAGTTTCATTTGCTGCGTTCAGAATAACAGGTTTAGCAGTTCTTAGCAGTTCTTCGGCTTCTTCATAGTTTTCATTACCAGCCAGCATCCGGATCATTTTCAGGTCGATGTTTTTCATCTTGGCCTGCGTATGCTTCTGATTGTAGATAATTTCATTATTATCGAGATACCCGCGGTCGGCCATGCTCTGCAATTGCAGTAGCGAGGCGGCTTTGTGGCGGCATACCTCGGTAAGATTATAAGGGCAACTACAGCTGAGCGTCATTCCCTTTGGATCGCTGTAATTATCAATCCGGACTTTGTACCAGCTTTGGTACAGGTCATCTTTTACCCGAAAAACGATATGGTTCAATAAGGAGTTATGATCGATAACATCAATATTTCCGGTAGCGTGTATTTTTTTACCCCTACGAAAAACCTCGTCGCTTGCGTTATTATAAATGTGTTTTATGAGATGTGAGAGAGACATGAAAAGTTGATTTTAACGAAGCATAAAAGGAAGAGTCTTACAAGAAACAAACCGGAATCAGGCTTGGTAAAGTATTTTTGCAAAGCCTCTTCACAAAAGGCCAATCGGCAAAAATAAACGAAAAGTTTCCGGTTTGCGAAATCCTTTTGAAGAAATTAGTCATTTACGTGCTAAATATTAACATGAATAAGCCCTCGTTGTTGTTATATGTAGCCAATTTATATCAGAAATTTAAAGGGATTTACAAGCCTGACTTTCTCCATTTTTCGTATTTTCTTGATTTGTGCGCTATTGCTTTGCTATTTTTCTTTAACAGGCCTAATTATTTATTCCACATGGAGAACAGGACTTTAGTAAATGCCATCTGGCTCAAGTAAGGTTGTAAAAAGTATTTTTATGAGGATTACCTGTTCATAAAGTGTTATGATCAAAATCAGGTATTTGTGTAACAAATGACACCAAGCGGCCTTCAAATTGTTAAGACCTTTAGGAGGTAACGGTCAAATCTAATACCTGCTATTATGAAAACAGTTGTTGTAGGAGGAAATTTCGCCGGCATGACGGCTGCGCTGGAAATCAAAAGAAAGCTGGGAAAAGACATGGATGTGGTGGTCATAGACAACAGTCCTGATTTTTTATTTATTCCCTCTCTGATATGGGTTCCCTTTGGCAGGCGAGAAGTAAAAGATATCAGCATTGCCCGTTTGCCGGTACTTACCAAAAAAGGCGTGGAATTTTTACAAACTGAAGCGCTGTCAGCAGATCCCAAGGCTCAGGTAATTCATACCGGGCAGGGAGATGTTTTTTATGATCAACTGGTAATTGCCACTGGTCCAAAGGTAGACTTTCAGGTTGCGCCAGGGCTTAAAGAACATGCCTATTATGTGGGGACACCAACCGGTGCGATGAAGATTCGTGAATTTTTAAAAGAATTTCAGAAAAATCCGGGTCCAATAGTGGTAGGGGCCACACAATGTGCAGGATGTATGGGTGCCGCTTATGAGTTTCTTTTCAATATGGATACCTGGCTTCGCCGCCAAAAAATCAGGGATAAGGTGGAACTTACCTGGGTGACACCAGAGCCTTATCTTGGTCACTTTGGGATAGATGGTATGACGGGTGGTAAAACAATGCTTAGTGGTTTTTTCAAAATGTATAATATTCACCACCGCACCGAAGTAGGCGTTAAGGCAGTAGAAAAAGACAAGGTAATATTAAGTACCGGAGAAGAATTGCCAAGTGTGTTTACCATGATGATGCCACCGCTATAGGAGTAGACTTTATAAAGAACTCACCTGATTTAGGTGCCACAACAGCCGGGTATATCCCAACGGGAGATACTTACCGGCACGCAACCATTCCAAATATCTGGGCAGCGGGTATAGCAGTAAATGTTACTGCACCATTCGAACAAGGATGTGTACCGTTTAATGCTCCAAAAACCGGCTACCCAAGTGATGAAACCGGAAAGATAGTAGCCGAAAATATTGTGCGGCTTACAAAGGGTAAAACAAAGCTGAAAGCCAAGGCATGGGGTAAAATTCCCGCTATTTGTGTAATGGATGCGGGTAATAAGGAAGTTATTATTTTGGGTGACCATTTGTTTAAACCCCGCAGGTTTGCCATTATGATTCCCAATAAACCAGGAGATTTTTCCAAGGTACTTTTTGAGAAATATTTTCTTTGGAAAACGAGAAATGGATTGTCTTATTTGCCGTGAAAAAGTAGGTTGGGAATTTTATTTTCCACCTAATGGAGTAAAGAGCATTTTTTTAGTTAAAAAATAATAGTATAATTAAAATTTTGGGATCAACCGGTTCATTTCGGGATGAAACAAGTACTAAAAAAATGGCCGTTTCCTTGCGGAAACAGCCATTTTTAGTCGTTATTTTTAAAGATTATTTGATAATCTGTACTTTTTGGGTGGTTCTCTCTCCTTGGTTATTTACGATCATGAGCTCATAGATGCCAGGAGCAAGATGCCCGGTAGTCATCGTGAGTTGGGCTTGGGCTGTTTTTTGCTGCAATACCATCCGTCCGGTAACATCGAACAACACCAGTTCATTTACGCCCTTTAGGTTGCTGATGGTGATGTAGCTGCGCGCCGGATTGGGATAAACCATTATTTTGGAATTCCTACCAAAGTTTACTTTGCGCACCGCACTGTATTCAAACCTGCCGTCGGTATCTGATTGCTTGATGCGGTAAAAGAAGCTGCCACTGCCGGGGTTTACGTCCACATATTGGTATTGCTGGGTGGCAAGCTGATTTCTGCAAAGCTGTTGACCTATTTTTTCATAGGTAATACCATCGGTACTACGTTCTACTTCGTACAGGCTGCAGTTTTGCTCTTGTGCTGTACGCCAAACTAAATGGGCATCAGTATTTATGGCATTGGCAGTAAAGGAGAGCCAGGTAACGGGGAGTGTGCCGCAAGTTCCACCTGCTGTTTCGTCAACTTCGCCTACATATACATCATCAATATAATAGTAGCCTTGTACTCCGGGGCTATTGCAACCTGCAGCGGTTCCTCCCTGCAGACCTAACGATTCGTCTGGTACAGTTGCTGCATTGGTGCTTACATTATTTCTAAAGTTGCCAATAATAAAATGGGTAAAGGCTTCTGTAGGTGTTACTATGCCACTGATGTTTACCCAGCCCTTCCTTTCGTTGATTATAGCGCCAGGTGTAGATTCCACTTGAGGGGTAAAATCAAGCGGGTCTGAGGAGCTGATGGCAGTACCACCCACTTTGAAATGAATACCCAATCTGTCAATGGCCGTATTGGAATATTCTGCAAGGCTTACATAGAAAGATACCAGATATTTTTTACCAGGTTCCATAGGGGCTGATAGCTCACCCTGTATATATTCCCTGTAATTATTATTTGCCATCGCAAATAACCCAACGTAACCTCTTCCCGACCTTGGCTCCTGAGTGCCAAAACACTGATTGGTGGGAATATGAATGGTATTCCCTCCGGTAGTTTGGCAGGCATTAAAAAAGTCAGAAGTTCCGGATGTAGGGAAGCGCCAATTGGTAATAAGTTGCCCACCGGCAAATGCTGAACCAATAAAGCCGGTTGGGCATGCTGAAGCAAGCTCAAAGGAAGGGTTCAGCACTGCGTTGGCTTTCAGGCAAACCGTATCAAGGGTCGTATTGACTTTAATATCAGCGTTTTCAAAAACCTTAATGGTGAATTCTGTACTTACAGTACCTGAAGCATTATTGTACACCCGAAGAAAGTAATCTCTCATGCCTGAAGGCTTAGGTAAGGTACTTATGTGAATGTTTGTACATAAAACAGAAGTAAGATTATCACAGGTACCAGTAAACACTTCTTTACGAACTTGTGCATTCAAGTTATCAATTGCAATGGTTACTTCTTTATCGGTACTAAATTTAAACCATACATCATTGGCCGGGTTAACACTACCGCCGCAGGTAGACCTCGATTGGGTAGCAAGGTTGGTTGAAAATAAACCCTGCGCATCACACTCCGGGCCACTGCATACCGGCAGGGTGATAGCACCAGCACATTCATCATTGGCCGGGGTTGTTGGTGTGGTAAGGCAAATCTTGAATGTGCCCTCCCGGTCAATAAAGGCCTCATTGGAAGATACTTTAATAAAATAGGTAGTACCCGGAACAAGGTTATTAAATTGCCTGCGGCCTATTTGCGAAGTAGCATCATTAAAACACACAACCGAAGTCAGGTTGATGCATGTGCCTTGCAGCAATTCAACTCTTGGGTCGTGTAAGGCACCCCAAACTTGCAGAAAATGCGAGGCTGCTGTTGCTTCAAACCGGAACCATACATCGCGGGAATTTCCGTTGTTGCATGCTGCCCGGGTATTGGTTGCATCTACCGTAAGACCAGAAATAGAAGTACAGGTATTATTAGCTGCCGGGGTAAGTACTATGGCATTGGCACAGGCATCATTTGCCGGAATATTCATTGCATAAATGCCAATATTTTGGGTAAATTGACCATTATTTGTTGTCGGGAAATTTCCAGCCCCATGCAACCGCATGCGATACCGTGTCCCCGGGGTAAGATTTTTTAACTGAAAGCTCGACCTGCCAGATGTATTATTAGGTAATTGGGTGCAACTAACTTGTTCTAAATTATCGCAGGGGCCTGAATAAACCTGTAGTACATGTTGATCAATAAAATTGAATATGGTTAATGCCCCAATATTGGCAGAAGTAGCTTCAAAAGTGTACCACAGATCATCGTTGGCAGTACCTGAACAAGCAGGACTACTTTGGGAAACATCGAGCATATTGGTGACGGTAAGTGCCATGGCAGGCATACCACTTGCTATTGCCAATTCCTTTGCACCTGTACAATCATCATTTACCGGTGGCACAACCGCCTTAAGGCAAATGTTATAGGCACCGGCATTTACTTTATTACTCGCTACTCTTATAAAATAGGTTTCCCCAAGGCTTAATCCGGTAATTTTCATATCTCGCACCGTATCAACTCCTAATGTAATTGAGGTACATGTACCACCGGTTACCGGGGTAAGGCTTCCGCAACTGCCAGCTAATACTTCCATGCTTACAGGTACACTTTGGGCTGAAGCTAAGCGGAGTCTATATTGTGTTTGGTCAGCAGTAAATTTGTACCACTGATCGTAGGCAGTGCTTGCAAGGGTGGGAAATATGCAACTCAAACCACTTTGCGAAGCATTGGCAAGATTGCCGAACACCCGGTTACAATCCGTATTGCCCGATGAAGTAATTACAGCAGCGCTTGCACAATCATCATTTGCATCAACGGCAGGAGTAGTAACACAAATACTAAAACTGTTGGCTATTGCGGAGGTACTGCCAACCCTTACAAAATAGGTTTGGCCAATAGTGAGCGACCCAATGGCAATGCCATCAGTAAAGGACGAAGAACTCAGGCAACCAACAGCCACAGGGTTGTTGCAATCTCCTGAAAAGATCGATAAGTCTCTCGAAAATTGCTGTGGCAATGTGGTACTGATAAAATGTGCTTTTGCAGACGCTACAAATTTAAACCACACATCGCGGTACAAATGATTGGGTATGTTGGTAATACCACAAAGTGCTACCGGGCTTCTTGTAGCATTTGTAAGCGTGGAAACAAAAGGCGTTTGGCAAGTGGCTCCATTTACTGGAATGATAATAGCTCCATTGCAATTGTCATTGGCTGGTGCGGTGGTAGAGGTTACCGCTACATCGAAGTTGCTTGCGGAGGAAGTGCCGGTAAATACGCTAAAAACTTTGAAAAAATATTCCGTACCGGGTACAAGTTCCCCTAAGTTCACAAAGCCTGGATTGCCTCCGTTGGAAAAATCTCCACAATTGTTCAAAAGTGTTTTAGCGCCACAAGTGCCACTAAAAACTTCTACCATGCTGAAATTTTGAGAAAATCCCCTGATATTTATCCTGTGTGCATTGGATGTGGCAATAAATTTAAACCAAACATCATCATCGGTGATCAATTGACCATCACAAGCTGCTTCGCTAAGGGTAGCATCAATGCTGCTTGCAGCAATATAGTTGGGCGCTGCATTTATAGCAGCAGGGGTTAAGATAATTGCATTAATACATTCGTCGTTTTGTGGTCTTGAGGTAATGGCTACTCCAAAAGCTCCGGCAGCCGCATCAGTTCCTGCATAAAGTCTTACTAAATACGTGTTGCCAACTGTAAGCCCTATTAGAAGCCCACCTGCCGGTAAGCCGTTAAAACACTGTAAGGAAACAGGAGCAGCACAAGTGCCTGAAAAAACCTGGACAATAGGAGGGCTTGCCATTCCATTTTGCACGGCCACTACCCGGTGTACTGTTTGGGTAGCTGCAAACTTGTACCATACATCATTAGCCGTGGTGCCACTACAAGGTGCCAAAGATTGTGTAGCTGCTGTTGTAGTACCGTCTGTAAAAGTGGGCAAATTACCAGCAGAAGGAGTTAGGGTAATAGCATTGGCACATTCGTCATTTGCCGGTTGTGCCCGGAGTGGGTTGTAACAAGTGAAGAGTAAAAGGCATAAAATGATGTAAATACGGTTCATAAGGATAAAATTTTTTACAAAAAAAGTTGACTTTATTGAAATATTAAATACTTGTATCATTTTTCTTATTCATTACAAACCTTTTACACGACCCATTAAAGGAGTATCTATTGCCATCAATATCACATCCATTTTTACAATATCCAAAACCTCAGGCAACAAAGAGCATTATGATACATCCCTAAAAAAATTTGGCCATACAGCAGCATCGATACTTTCAACCTTTGCCTCCCTGCCATATTTATCGTAATAAATAAATGATAATTGACGCTATAAAAATAACCGACTTTATTTAAGGATTCCATCCCTAATTGTAGGTAGGCATATAGAAATTCCTATCCATCATGCCAGTGCCTGCTCTAAATTGTTTGTATATCCGGTGAATTAGTCCCTGCATGTGCTTGCGATTATTAGTCAAATGGTCATTTGAGGTTTAGATATAATTTATTCATGAAGAACCAGCCGATTTTATTTTATTTCGGGTCAATTGGATTATGAAACGATTGCAAATTTAAAAATGAATTAGTCAGTCCTATTACAAAGAAGGGCTATCAATTTAGATAGCCCTTCTTTGTAATATATTTTATAAAAAAAATACTTTATCTATTCATACTAGCCAAAAACTCTGCATTGTCCTTGGTTCCCCGCATGCGTCTCATTAAATCATTCATTGCCTCTTCGGCGTTCATGTCGGCGAGGTAATTGCGAAGCAGGTACATACGCGAAATAACTTCTTTATCAAGCAAAAGGTCATCACGACGGGTGCTGCTTGCTACAAGATCAATAGCTGGGAAGATGCGTTTGTTGGCGAGTCTTCTGTCAAGTTGCAGTTCCATGTTACCGGTACCCTTGAATTCTTCAAAAATCACTTCGTCCATCCGGCTGCCTGTATCAATTAAAGCGGTAGCAAGAATGGTCAGGCTTCCTCCATTTTCAATTTTACGGGCTGCGCCAAAAAATTGTTTGGGCTTTTGCATGGCGTTGGCTTCCACACCACCACTTAATACTTTACCACTCGCAGGGGCTACCGTATTGTATGCTCTTGCAAGCCTTGTAATAGAATCAAGCAATATAACCACATCATGACCAACTTCTACAAGCCTTTTGGCTTTTTGAAGTGCCATCTGACTTACTTTAACGTGCTTATCGGCAGGTTCGTCAAAAGTACTTGCCAATACCTCGGCGCGTACACTGCGTTCCATATCGGTTACTTCTTCTGGTCTTTCATCAATCAGCACCACCATCAGGTAAACTTCAGGGTGATTGGCTGCAATGGCATTGGCTACCTCTTTGAGCAATACCGTTTTACCAGTTTTCGGCTGAGCCACAATCAATCCACGTTGCCCTTTACCAATTGGGGTAAAAATATCAATGATTCGGGTGCTGATGTTTGTAGGAGAGTTGAAAAGGTTGAGTTTTTCAAAAGGGAAAAGCGGGGTAAGATAATCGAAAGGTACCCGGTCGCGGAGTTGCTCATGCGTTTTTCCGTTGATGGTTTCCACTTTTACCAGTGCAAAGTATTTTTCACCTTCTTTTGGTGGGCGAATAGCACCTTTTACTGTGTCCCCGGTTTTTAATCCAAATAGTTTGATTTGGCTCGGGCTTACGTATACATCATCGGGACTGGTAAGGTAGTTGTAATCGCTGCTGCGCAGAAATCCATATCCATCAGGCATCATTTCCAATACACCTTCTCCAATAACAATCCCGTCAAATTCAACATTGAAGAAGGACTCTTTTGGTTTTGGTCTGTTTGGAATGGGTTGATACCTTTCTCTTGGCTCCTGCGGAACTACTGGTTTGATTTCTTGCACTTGTTCCTCTTCCTCTTCCTCCTCCTCCTCTTCTTCTTCCTCAGGAATGAAATCTTTAATGGCAAGTTTGTCTTTTTCGTCTAGTGCACTTAGGGCATCTCTAAAAATATCGGGCATCACAAGCGTGTCTTCTTCTTCCCCGCTCGCCTTCTTTTTCTCTTTGGCAGGTTCTGTTTTTGCAGGAGTTTCTGTTTTCGGCCTTTCTGCTTTTGCAGGGGGCGCTTTTTCCTGAGGTGTAGCTGCCTTTGGTGCCGCAAGGGTTTTTTCCTTTTCTGGTTCTTCCGTTTTCGGAGCCGGGTTGGCTTTTTTAGCAGGTCGGCCTGCCTTTTTTGCTGCTTTTTTAGGAGCAGGAGCAGAATCCTTATCGTTCATTACTTCGGCTTCTTCTGTAGAATTACTAGTCGTGGTTTTCACAATTCTTTTCCTTCTGCCTTTGTCGTTGTCTGAATCACCATGATCTTTACTTGCCATAACTGCCTGTTTATCTAAAATTTTATATATGAGATCTTGTTTGAGTATTTTTTTGGCATTGTCAATACTGAGCTTCTCAGCAATGTCCACAAGTTCAGGAACGAGCATATCGTTCAATTGCAGAATATCGTACATACGAGATGGGGGGATGTTAATAAAAAATCTTTCGTCAAACTAAAATGGAGGATAAATTAATTGGGAAGTTGTAACCGTTCACATTAAAAAAAGGGGATAAATAGAGGAATTCTGGCTGCTTCCAATTTGCAAGAATACTCGAAATTAATCACATATCAAATTTTTTTATAAAAATCTAATGATTTTAGGGAGGCTTATCATTACCAATTTGGAATAAAATGTGATAAAAACTAAGCCTATATCTGATTTCCCCCCATTCAGACTTCTGAAATCTCATTTTTCATGAAGCAATACACAACATTTAAGTATTAAATTCGGAGTTATGAAATCCGATTAATGAACATTTTTCTAAATGTAAAATACCAAAATGTTATACCCAAATTCATCTTTGATGCCCATTTCTTTACTTCAAAAACTGAGATTAGTAAAAGATTTTCGTGTATTTTAAACCAAGAAATGTTTTCAAACCAAGAGGTTATCAAAAAAAATCATGGAAAGCTTTGATTTTAAAAGGATCTGCTATATTTTACCAATAAATTGGACGAAGAATTTTTTTAAATAACTATTTAAAAGGGAACGTTATTTTAAAACTGCCGAAAGTAAGCAAAAACAGGAGCGTCTCACTTTACTAGTATCATATATAATTATATGTTAAACATTTATTGGCTAATGGAGATCTGATTTTTCGCAATCAGTCATAAACCAAAGTGGATAATTTATTATTTTCGAAAAAACCATTCAATCTATCTCTGCCTCGCGGTATAACAAAAAGTAAAATTTAGTTGATGAAATTGATTATTGCACGTATTCTTATTTCTGCCATGTCCGTTGTACTGCTTGGCCTGATATTACCGGGAGTTCATGTTGAAAATAGTTGGAATGCCTTGCTGGTAGCAGTTGTATTGGCACTATTAAATGCCACAATACGCCCTGTTTTGATACTCCTTACCCTGCCAGTCACCTTATTTACTCTTGGACTTTTTCTTTTTGTAATAAATGCCTTTATTATTTTATTGGCGAGTCATTGGATCAATGGTTTTGAAGTGGATGGCTTTTTATGGGCTTTATTGTTTAGTTTTTTGCTGGCTATTGTCAATTCATTTTTCCAAAATCTGTTACTTAAAGGTCATATGGAAAAAAAAAGAAATCAGGAGATACGCTAAAAACTTGAAATCGCTCTCCCGCTCAATTGTCATCAGGTACTGATTGTTTTTTTTCAATTTCAATGCCTTGTTCCTCTATTAAAGTTTCGTAAGAACTGTTTACTACCCTGATGTTGTGTAAACCATGCTGTTTAAATATGCCTGCCGCAACCATACTCCGAACAGTATTTGAACAATAGAAGTAGAGATTGGCATTTTCAGGTAAAATAGCAATGCCAGCCGGGTCCCCCATTTCCATTAAAGGTAACGATTGAGCCTCTTCGAGGTGACTTTCAGCATATTCTACCAAGGTTCTTACATCTAACAACAGCAGGTTTTCATCATGCGGTATATCCATGGCCAACTCATCCGGTTCCACGGTGATCACCAAGTCAATATTTTCTCCTGCTTTTTTCCATCCCGAAAACCCATCCTTCAAGAAACCTTCAATAAAAAGGTATCCCAATTTTTTAATGAATTGAGCGCTCTCCTCCATTTTATCTGGATCACTTATAATAATTACAGGTTGTTCAGGACCAAATACATTGATGATTTCCTGGGATTCTTCCTTGTCTAAAGGCACATTTAGTGATAACGGCACAAAACCCTCAGAAAAATCAAGGAAAGATCGGGTATCTAAGGCCAAAACCTCTCTTGATTCCGTTTTTTGCTTAAAAGCTGTTATCGGAATAAACGAATAAGACATTTATAAAATAAATTCTATGATATACGAATACTTTCGGATAATTCATTACCCGGATTTTCAAAAAAAATTTACAATAAGCTTTTAGCAATTTTGTAAATATCTTCAATACGGTCGGGAAACATGGTGTAGAAGATGAATTTACCGTCTCTGCGGGTTTCTACAATACCTGCCCTGCGCAGTATAGCAAGATGTTGAGAGGCAACAGACTGTTCAAGTTTCAACTTCGAATAAATTTCTGTAACAGTCATTTCCCCTTTGTCCTGTAATAATTTCAGAATCTGCAGCCTTAATTTATGGTTTAAAGAACGGATTACAATGTCAGCTTTTTTTAGAGAAAGTAATTCAATCTTTTGCTCTTTTTTTGATCCAGGGTACAGTGTAAAATAATTTTGATTGCTAGAGGCCATATAAGTTATTTTAAAGGTTACTAAATTTTAAGTACAATAATTTTACTAAAGTATCAAAATTAAGTGAGGCATATCAAAAAATACGATATATTTAATAAATTTAATAATAGTTTTAGGAAATATTTTTATTTTAACGATTATGTACAATATACATCGTATTTTTCATGAATAAAACAAAAATGAAGTATAAAGTCAGTATTAAGCTACCGAATTATATAAAATAGCGGAATTGACTATCTTTTTTGGCTGGTTTGCTGAAAAAACTCTTTTGCGTACGATGGCAGACTATATGTAAGGTCTGCAAATTGCTTTTCATGAAATAACTGATTTGCTTGTTGCGCAAAGGCGTTATCCGTTATCAATGGTAATATACAGGCTGCATTTCCCTCCTTACTTATATTTTCCCATTTTGAGATTCCGTTTCCTGTAAACACTATCGTTCTGATTTTCAGTTCATTTTCAAGGAAAAAGCTATCTAATATAACCGTTCCCGGTTCTTTGATAGTTGCCATGGAAGCGCAATCATATATCGCATAAAATACTTCCATTCTTCTTGCATCTATCATAGGTACAATCCATACATCTGTAGCATTTCCAGTTTCTTCCAGTTTCTTTTTTGCTGCCATTGCTAGCAATTGCAGGCTTGAGAGGGTAATCAGGGGTATATTCCATGCGTAGCATAGTCCCTTTGAAGCAGCCAGCCCAACCCGTAAGCCTGTATAAGAACCAGGGCCATTGGCAACTGCAATGGCAGCAATATTTTCTTTGTTTAATTGCTGATCCCTCATCAATTTTTCGATAGCCGGATGCAGAAAGGATCCATGTTCCATTGGGTTGCCATTTTCCAGGAGTGCTATAGGTATGCCTTGCCGGGATAGCATTACGAGGCCGCGTTCACCTGTTGTATCAATATGTAAAATGTATTCGGGGCTCATTTACAAAGTATTCAATATGGCTTTCACCTTGGGATGTGGTTGATATCTTGCGTTTTCTGCAGCCATGGCTTCCAATACTGTTGCTATCTCTTCTGCACCTATCTTTTTCGCCCATTCTAGGGGGCCTTGCGGGTAATTGGTGCCTAACTTCATAGCAGTATCAATATCTTGGGCAGATGCAATGCTGTCGGCCAATGTATATACCGCCTCGTTGATGATGGTACATAAAATTCGGGGAGCTATCCAACCGGGTATATCATGTGTGACCTGTAGTGAAATGCCTGTTTGGTTTAAAACCTTTTCAAATATTGGTGAGTAGCCTATATCCCGGAGTGCTATTTCCCAGATAGTGCGTTCAAAGAATCCTGGCCAAGCGCAAAAACGGGCACTGACCTGTGGAGCACCGGGTAGCACATTAAAAGTTTTTGCCGGAGCATGGAAAAGCAGTGGGATAGCTCCTTCAGAAAAAAAGCCATCGAATCCTGCATCTAAATATAAATTAGCGCCGGGATATAAGGAAAACTCCCTGGCATGAGGTACCTGTTGGCAAGAAATCTTTGCTTGCTGGCAAAGGTTTTCAAAAGATTGCCCACCCTGAGGAGGAGAAGTAAACACGATTTTCACAGAATCAGAACTATTTTAGTATGAGGGTGAAGGTGCAAAAGTCTTACAAAGCATCCTAATGCCAATACATTATTTTTGTAAACAATTTAATGTGATATGGAAAAAAGAATCATACAAACAGATAATGCCCCGGCCCCCATTGGCCCTTACAATCAGGCTATTCGTAATGGAGCCATGCTTTTTGCCAGCGGACAGATTGCGCTGATTCCCGGTACCGATGAACTCAATATGGCAACGCTTTCTGATGAAGCGAATCAGGTGATGAAAAATGTTGGAGCAATATTGTCTGCTTCAGGTTTGAATTTTTCACATGTGGTGAAAACTACCATATTCCTGTCCGATATGTCGTTGTTTAAAGAAGTGAATGAAATTTATGGTTCCTATTTTACGGGAGATTTTCCAGCCCGGGAAACCGTTGCGGTAAAAGGATTGCCGCGCAATGTGAACGTAGAGATTTCAGTCATTGCAGTAGGATAGAAAATCTGTCAAATTTTTTCAAACAGGCTTTTTTGGCTTAACCATCAATAGCCAATAGAGGCAGCGTGGTATGGAAGGCCATTCTGTGGGTAACACTGGGGCGGAATATTCTGGACCAGAAATCCCGTTTGTAGGTAATCATGGAAAGGATGCCAATGCCTTTCCGGTTGCAATAATCCTGAATATCCTCTTCAAAATGATCTCCCTCAATGGTTTCACTCTCTATGGTAATACCGGGAAAAGCTTTTCGGAGCCTCTCTGCATAAAGATGAAGCTTTTCTTTATAATCCAAATTGGATAAAGGAGATTCATTTTTATTGAGAAACATGATAACTTTCACAGGGATTGAAAGATCTTCAGCTAGATTAGCCACAATTTCCAAATGACTTGTATCATCATTATCCACCTCGTCTGTAGCTAAAACAATCGAAGTTGGTGCGTTCCCGGGATAATCTTTGGGGATGGCCAGAACCGGGATCTCACTTCCTGAAATAATGGCGGCTGCTACGCTCCCCACCAAAACGGCTGCCAGCCTGCTTGCGCCCTGTGTACCCATCACAATCAGATCTGCATGGTGATCCTTAGCATAAGTTATCAATACCGATTCAGTAGGACCGATATAAAGTTCTGTTTGGATTTCCACGGTTGGTTCCAGTTGCTTAGCTTCTTCGACCATTTCCATCAGCTGGGCTCTTTTCTTGTGTTCCTGCTCTTCATTCCATGCATCCCGGAGCGATTTCCTATCGATAAAGGTATTTTCCAGAAGGGTAAAGGCATGTATCAGATGGATTTTTGTACCGGTTCGGGCAGCAATGAACAGTGCATACTGAAATGCCTTTTTCGCATTATTACTAAAGTCAGTTGGTACCATGATGTTTTTCATACAGGCTCAATTTATTTTAAGGAAAAAAGAAGTCGTCAACCTATATAAATGCAGGTTCATCACAGATCTCATTTATTGCAATTTAGTCAAATTTTGTAAAAGCGTTTTTAAAATGATTTATCATTGTAATAAATAGATTCAGGAAGGAAAATACCCAACCTTACTGCTGTAAAAACACGTATTAATTTTGTATCATTTCGCAATGTTTGCTTCAAAAAGGTACCCGTTGTCAGGAGAATATTTTTATATTTTAGTATATTTGATATTTATAGTTTCAATTTTCTTGAAAAAAACAATAACAAAATCCCAGCGATTATGCCATTTCACCGCAACGATATTTTTTTTGGATTACAAGATCAGTTGTTTGATATATGCATCATAGGCGGGGGCGCTACCGGAGCGGGTTGTGCGCTGGATGCTGCAAGCCGGGGGTATAAGGTACTGCTGATAGAAAAGGAGGATTTTGGAGCGGCTACTTCGAGCAAAAGCACCAAACTTATCCATGGCGGAGTCCGATATTTGGAACAGGCGGTAAAAAAACTGAGTCTGGAGCAATACCAGATGGTTAAAAAAGCACTTAAGGAAAGAAGAACCTTACTTGAAATTGCGCCACATATTACCAAACCGCTTCAATTGATAACGCCTTGCCGAACCTGGATTGAAGGAGCCTACTATTATATCGGGCTAAAAATGTACGATTGGATCAGTGGCCGAACCAATCTGGGAGGCAGTGAACTGCTCGGCAAAAAAAAGGCGGTAGAACGTATACCCACTTTGCGGAAGGAGCAGTTGTTCAATGCGGTTTTGTATTATGATGGTCAGCTCGATGATCTCCGCTTTAACCTGGCACTGGTGCAAACTGCCATGCAGAAGGGGGCTATTTGCCTGAATCATACTTCCTTGCAGGCATTTCAGCATGATGAGAAAGGAAGCATAACAGATTTTCGTTTGGTAGATGAGTTAACGGGTAAAACTTTTGAGGGCAAAGCCAAAGTGATCGTCAACGCTACCGGGCCCTTTGCAGATCGGATAAGGCTGCTGGCGAACCCAGCAATGAAACCAAGAATGCGGGTGAGTAAAGGCGTACATATTTTGTTACCCAAATCAATGATGAGCAGCAACAGTGCCTTACTTATTCCCCAAACCCGTGATGGGCGGGTTCTTTTTGCCATTCCTTATCAAAAGCATTTATTGGTAGGCACCACAGATGATGAATGTGAATTGACCGAAGAAGAATTTGGGCCAACCCATGCTGAAGTGAAATATTTGCTGGAATACATTAACGAATACCTGGATGTGAAGGCTACCCCCTCAGATGTTAGAGCTGGTTTCGGGGGCTTACGTCCGCTGGTAATGAAGGGAGATGGCAATACCAAAGACCTGGTAAGGGACCACGAGGTAGAGTTTGATCCGCAAAGTGGTTTACTCAGCATATTGGGAGGTAAATGGACCACTTACCGGCTGATGGCCAAGGATACAATAGATTCGGCCGAAAAAATATTGGGTGTTACCAAGGTCTGTAAAACTGACAAGATCAAATTAATGGGTAGTCAGCATTTTGACCATAATACAGCTATTCTTTTACAAAAAGAAACAGGTTGCGACCATGAGATTGTAAAACATCTTATAAGTAAATATGGTGATCAGAGCAATCATATAGCGCAAAAGATGAACACCAATCCCGGGTCAAAAGAAAGAATTTTACCAGGTATGCCATATACCTGGGCCGAACTGGATTATGTAATTGAGGAGGAAATGGCCTGTACAGTAAAGGATATACTTTGCCGTAGGTGGGGTACCCAATTGGCCGACTGGCAGCAAACCCTAAATCTGATTGAACCGGTGGGCGCATACCTCGCTGAAAAATATAAATGGACGGACACAGAGAAGCAAAGGCATATTGACCATTATCGGCAGGAATTGTTGGAGATGCAGGCAGCTATGCAGGTAGCGGCAGAATAAATCAGAGCTCTTTGCGCAGTCTGGCTACGGGTATATTTAGCCCTTCACGGTATTTGGCAACTGTTCTCCTGGCTATATTATAGCCTTTTTCCTGCAGCATTTCTGTTATGGTATCATCACTCAGAGGTTTCTGTTTGTCTTCAGCTTCTACAATATCACTTAAAATACGTTTCACTTCCCGGGTACTTACTTCCTCTCCGCTATCAGTACTCATACTTTCGCTAAAAAAGTATTTCAGCAAAAAAGTTCCGAATTCTGTTTGTACATATTTGCTGTTAGCTACCCGGCTAACGGTACTGATATCAAGGTTGGTTTTTTCCGCAATATCTTTTAATATCATAGGTCGGAGGGTTGTTTCATCTCCCGTCATAAAAAATTCCTGCTGATGCACCAATATGGCAATCATGGTATTGTATAAAGTTTGCTGTCTTTGTTTAATAATATCAATGAACCATTTAGCAGCATCTATTTTTTGTTTGATAAACATGACAGCTTCTTTTTGCCGTTTATCTTTTTTGCTACCCTTTTCGTAATCTTTCAGCATATCTCTGTAGCCGTCGCTTACACGCAGGTCGGGGGCGTTTCTGGAATTCAGGGTTACTTCCATTTCGCCGCCATTATTGATTACAAAAAAGTCAGGAATCACATAGGCCTCTCCGGCATTTTCTCCGCTAATTTGTCCCCCTGGTCTGGGGTTCAGTTTCAGTACCTGCTGTATGATTTCCTTCAACTCTTCATCATCAATATCGAGACTCTTTTCAATTTTATCGTAATGCTTTTTACTGAATTCATCGAAATAATTGGTGATTATCAAAAGCGCTTTTTCAACAGGCTTGCCTTCTTTTAGTTGTTTTTTCAATTGGATATACAGGCATTCCTGCAAATCGCGGGCACACACCCCGGGAGGGTCAAACTGTTGAATAACCTTTATGAGCTTTCTTACCTCTTCTTCTTTGGCAAACACGCCCTGCCGGAAAGCAAGATCATCCACAATAGAAGCTACTTCCCTGCGCAGGTAGCCATCTTCATCAATACTTCCTACAATCTGCTCTGCAATTTTGGATTGATTTTCTGAAAGATCGAGCATGCTTAACTGATCGATCAGCAAGTCGTGAAAACTGTTTTCTATCCTGTGGGGCAATGCCATCTTATCCTGTAGTTCCGGATAGTTGTCGTCTTTCAGGCGGTATTCTGCCACATCATCATTGTCAGCATAATCATTAATATCCCAATCATCCAATCCGGATGATTCCTGATAATCATCCCCATCGGAATCCGTGTTATTGTCCGGTAATTCCTGCTTGTCGGGTTCCTCCCCCTCTCCCTCTGAGGAAAGTTCCAAAGCCGGATTTTCTTCAATCTCTTCTTTTATCCGTTCATCCAGTAAAGCAGTAGGTACCTGAAGCAGCTTCATCAACTGTATTTGCTGAGGAAGGAGTTTTAGTAACTGCTTTTGTTGAAGTGATTGTGATAATGCCATAGTCTATTTTAACGTATCCTGAGTTCTACAAAGGGATATTCTTTTCGGTAAATAAGTATCTTTAACCATGTTTATTGGAAAAACTCCTTCTTTTTACCGGATAATCTTTTTATTCCTTGTTGTGTTTTTATCTTTTATCAATGAAGGACAGGGACAATTTACAATAGTTTACAAATTAAATATATCCCCGACCCTAAACTTTAATAAACCCTTATTATTTGATTCTTCTTTTTCAAGATATCCGCGTTTTTCTGTAGAACCCTATTTGTTAGTAAACCGTGTAAAACCATCAGAGAGATTTTTTTCGGTTATGCCCTTCAAAGCGGATTATACTTTTCAGAACCTCGGCTGGTTTTGTAAAACGGAATGGAAATTTCAAAAAATAAGCAAGATTCCTTTATTTCTCAGACTAGGAAGTAAATCTCAAACTGATTTTCTGGAAGGAAAATTGCGTTGATTTTTAAGATTTTTTACAATGAAAAATCTTTTTTCATCTGATCAATACATTGCTGTAATGTCATCCGGATAGTTTCTACCTTTCCCGGAATACTTTGAGTATCACTCGCCGATTTACCCTGCATTTCAACTTCTCGTATAATTCCTTTTAGTGATTCTATGCCCATAGAATCAATAGTAGGTTTTACTTTATGGGCCAATCCACCTACTTCAACCCAGCTTCCGGCATCGGTAGCTTTTTTCATCTGAGATATAATTTCCGGTACTGTATCTACAAAAAGTTGAACCATCATGGCTAAAAAAGCTTTATCTCCTCCTCCCATTTCTTTCAGCATATCCAGGTTGTATATCATAATATTATTTTTTTCATGTTGTTTAAATAAATGGGATGAGGTACTATAGGTGGTGTTTTCCTTGTTCTTATTATCTTTCAATTGGTAATTCGTCAATGCTTTATCAATACTCTCAAATAGACCTGCTTCGGAAAAGGGCTTTGTCAGATAGCCGTTCATTCCTGCCGCCCTGTATTTTTTATCGTCATCACGCAGGGCATTGGCTGTAAGTGCAATAATAGGGACATTTCTTTTTATAGGGGAATCCATTTTTCGGATAATGCCTGTAGCCTTTATCCCGTCCAAAACCGGCATTTGAATATCCATCAATAAAATGTCATAATCTTCTTCCTGCATCGCAGTTACCGCTTCTTCCCCATTGGAAACCACCTTTACAATGCATTCCCAGGAGGTCAGGATATGTTTTACCAAAAACTGATTGATGGTTACATCTTCTGCCACAAGTACCCTTGTACCCTGCAAGCGCTTTTTGTTTATCTGTTTCTTATTTTCATCTCCCTTTTGTTGAATTGGAATTATTTTTTCATAAGGGATTTCAAGGATAAATGCAGAACCTACTCCTTGAATGCTTTCTGCAAATAAATTTCCCCCTTGCATTTCAGCAAGACTTCGGCTGATGGCAAGCCCTAATCCAGACCCACCATACTTACGGGCAACATCACTTTTTTCCTGTACATATGGATCAAAAATACCCGGTAAGTTTTCGGGATTTATTCCAATGCCGGTATCTTCCACACGAATGGTAATGATTTGTTGTGCATTGGAAGTTGCCCCGGATGAAATGTAAATAATGATTCCGCCATGGTGGGTAAATTTGATCGCATTTCCAAGCAGGTTATTCATAATCTGAACCAACCGGTAGGGATCGCCCAACAACCAAAAATCGTCCGATACTTCGGATTTTACTTGAAGTTCAATCTGTTTTTCTTTAGCCTTAAACCGGAACATTTCAGTGGCCTGTGAAATTTTTTCGTTTAAGGCAAAAGGAATTTTTTCCAATTGAATCTTCCCGGATCCTAATTTTTCAAGGTCTAAGAAATCATTGATGATAACCACTAACTGCTGTGCAGAGGTTAAGATCATGTCTAAAAAACTCTTTTGCTCAGGGTTTAGTTCTGTTTTTTCGAGCAGAGATGCCAGGCCAATGATACCATTCATTGGGGTTCTGATCTCGTGGCTCATATTAGCAAGAAACTGTCCTTTAGCCGCCGCGGATTCATCCGTTGCTTTTTTAGCGATTTCGAGCTCTTTTTGTGCTAAAATCCGATCGGTAATGTCATGGGCAAACCCAATAACATATGGAGGGATTCCCGGTTCTTTAACCAAAACATTTTTAAACAAAAGGTAAAGTGGGTCACCCTCTTTGTTCCAGTATTTGAAAACGCCCTCTGCTTTACCTTTTTCTTGAATTTCCGGGAGGTACACATTTGTAAATGCCTCCCTTGTTTTCCGGGGTAAAAGATTCAATACATTTTTTCCTATAATCCACTCTGATTTAACTCCAAGCAATTCTGCCACTGCCGGGTTTATGGTGAGGAAACGTCCTTCAAGATCATGGGTTACAATCAGCCCGATGCTATAATGGATGAGATCCCGGTATCTCTTTTCCCGCAATGCTATTTCCTGTTCAAATTTTTTGCGTTCTGTAATATTGATGCCATACCCTATTACCTGCAGCAGGTTACCTTCTGCATCATAAATGGGGTACAGGTTTCGTAGGTTGGTTTCAAAATTACCTTCATGATCAATTTTATCTTCTTCCCAGGAGACAATTTTTTTATTAGTAATGGCTTCAAACCATTTTTGTTTACGGTTACTCAGATGTTCTTTTGGAAAATTTCTATACTCAAAATATTCATCATCTGTTTTGCCAACAATCCACTTACGAATCTTTTCATTTTTAATGGCAATAGGATTCAAAAAAATGTAGCGGTGGTCTGGATCAAAAATAGCAATATCTGTAGGGATATTATTGAGAACCCCTTCATAAAACGACCTTTGCTTTTCCAATGCTTCGGCTGTATTGCTGCTCTTTGTTACATCGTTGTAAACCCACAGAATTCCAATAAAAGAACCTTCGTCCTGCTGAATTGGAATAAAATCCCGGGACAGGATACGGCCATCTTTTAGGGGGAGGATTTCTCCAACGGTCGTTTTTAGATTTGTAAGATGTGCATCAATAGAATGGATAAAAGCATCTTCATCTGTAAAGAGATTTTTAGATAAAGAAGCATTTAGGGCGCAATCCATGCCAATAAGCTGTTCTGGTGTAACTGTAATATGAAACATATCACAGAATTTTTGATTGGTAGTGATCAGTTGCCGGTCTTTATCCTCTAGTAGAATAGCAGATTGCAGGTTACCTATCAAACTCGTCAACCGGGTAGCGGTGGCTTTTAAGTCCAGTTCTGTTTTTTTAGAAGCATCAATATTGGAATAGGTACCTGTGATTCGGGCAATACTGCCATCAGGATTATAAGCGGTAACCATTCCCCGATCAAGTATCCAGATATAATGTCCGTTTTTGTGTTGTACCCGGTACTCGAGGTTGTGCGATCGGATGGCCTCATTTTCGTAGTCTACTAACACTTGTTCAAGTGCAGATTTTTCATCAGCATGTACATAGTTCATGGTAGTAGAAAACTGTTCTAAGGATTCTTCTGCTGCATAGCCCAACATTTCTTTATACTGCTTGGAGTAAAAGACTTCTTTCGTATCAAAATCATACTCCCATACTCCGTCGCCCGTGCCTTCCAGCGCAAATTGCCAACGCTGCTCACTTTTGCGTAAGTCTTCTTCCGCATTTTTAAGTCGGGTAATATTAGCATGCGAGCCAATCATGGAAACCGGGTTTCCTGAGTGGTCTCTCTCAAGCACTACCCCCCGGTCCAAAATCCAGATGATCCTGCCATCTTTGTGCAACATCCTGTATTCAAGACTGTGACTGTCTACCGTGCCTTTTCTGTTTTTAATATCATTCTCTTTCAGTATTTCCACATCATCAGGATGTATGCGGCTCCACCAAAGTTGATCAATTTCCTCTTGGGGAATTTTACTGAATCCGAGTAAGTCTTCTACCTGTTTAGAAAATGTAGTAATGCCCGTTTTGAAGTTATGTTCCCAAAAGTTATCGCCGATTTTTTCAAGAGCTAGTTTAATACGGTCTTCTTTTAGTGTAAGAGCTTCTGATGGGATAGATTTTTTTATAACCTCAGTTCCTGGCACAAAAATGCCCTCGTTTTTTACTTTTTCGAGGGTTTGTTCTGCAGCAATTCTTGCCAGACGTTCCTTTTCAAGCGCAGCTTGTAATATTTGTGGGTCATTTGATAGCACCGGATGTATATTATTCTTTTTTTATTTTATTTGGCAACTGTCAACGATTTGTAAGGTATTAAATCATTTTTTAAATGGGGTTTATTTGATACCCTGCTAATGAAGCCATTAAAAATAAATGAACCCGGGTTTGTTCCAAGAAACCATTTCTAATTCGGCAGGTCGTAAGAATTTATCTTTTTAGATTGCAGCATCCTGTAAATGGTTGATTTGCCAATATCTAATTTCTCCGCAACCATCAAAACATTGCTTTGATATTTTTTTAAATAGTGTTTTATGATATCTTCCTCATATTCCTTGAGTGTTTTTTCATAAGCAAGCATCTCAAGGGTGGATTCTCCTGGCTGTGTATTCAAGTCAGAATCCTCTATGGAATCTCCATTACATAGTACCACAGCAAGATCCATTACTGATTTTAGTTCCCTTACATTTCCCGGGAAATGATAATTCATCAGTTTGGCAATGGCGCTCTTACTCAGGCTCTTTTCTTTGATATTATTTTCTTCACAAAAAGTCTGTACGAAATGCCTCGCAAGGATAATGATATCCTGTCCTCTTTCTTTAAGAGGTGGCAGATTGATCGGTAACCCTAAAAGGCGATAGTAAAGATCTTCCCGGAATTTTTTGGCAGCAGCCTCTGCTTTCAAATTTTGGTGAGTGGCAATAATTATTCTCACATCAATTGGAATTTCTTTGTTTCCTCCGAGACGCAAAATGGTTCTTTCTTGCAACGCTCTTAGTAGCTTGGCTTGTAACCCAAGATCAAGATCTGCTATTTCATCGAGGAAAAGGGTGCCGCCGCTTGCCTCCTCAAATTTACCAAGTTTACGGTTGGTGGCACCGGTAAATGCTCCCCTTTCATAACCAAATAGTTCACTTTCGAGCAATTCATGTGGAATCGCTGCCATATTAACGGCAACAAAAGGACCGTTTTTTCTGGTACTGTTATAATGGATACCTTTTGCTACAAGTTCTTTACCAGTACCTGTATCACCACTTACACTTACTGTAATATTGGTTTGAGAAGCTTTTTCCATGAGTTTAAACACGTCCATCATTACAGGGCTTTGCCCGATGATGCCATGCTGAAAACTATATTTTTTACCGACTTCACTTTTTAGGGTAGCTACCTCTTCGCGAAGATTGTACATTTCACGGATATGGATCACTGAATTCCAAAGCCTGTCAGTAGTATCATCGTCTTTTACAATATAGTCGAAAGCACCTTTCTTAAGGAGCGAAACGGCTACCTTCACTTCACCCTGTGCTGAAATAATGATAACGGGTACATCAGGAAGCTGCTCTTTAATTCTTTTTAATACCTCACCCCCATCCATACCAGGCATTGCAAAATCCACTGTAATGGCCTGCGGCATTTTATAAAGGTTGGCCAGCATGTCGGGTCCGTTTTCGTAACGTTCCACCGTATATTCCTGGTTGAGTTTTAAATAATGCTCCAGTAGGGTTCCATACCATGGATCATCATCCAAAACAAATATGGTAAAAGTTTCCGATTTTTTCATGGAGAGAGAATGTTTAGCAGGCTCTGTTTTTTAAATACCCTTAAATTATATTTTTTTTAATTTCCCAAATATAGAAATATTATATTCGATTTTCTCTATTTGGGACAAAGTAAATTATTTTTAATTTAATAAGTAATTGATTTTCAATGATTAATATTTTTGGCATTGTCTTTGGACAATTATAAAACGTATAGTTTAACCAATTAGTATAATCCCAAAAACCATATTTTCCTTACCTTTTATCATTTATAAAACGAAAAATATTCAGGTTGCGTATCTTTTACTTCCTTAGACCTCTATTGTATATTTTAGTACTTTAATAAATAGAAAAAGGCTTTCCTTTTTCAATTATCCTATCCGGAATGCATTTTACCCATTTAAAAAAATGGATAAATGCGAAGGAAATAGAAGTATGATATATTAAGATTTCAAAAAAAACGTTTATTCTTTTATAAGCGTTCTTAATGATGATTTATTTGCTTTACGCATTGTATTTAGTTACCGGTATCCTGGTTTTTTATGCATTTTTCCCATTGTGCTCCATGTGGTGGGCTGGGGTGAAAGGGCAGCCTGCTTCAGATCGGGATGAAACTTCCAGAAACGCGGATTTTGCCTGTGTCATTACTGCCTATGGCGATGCTTCTATTGCAGTACAACAGGTGCATTCGCTGCTAAAACAATCCTATACTAATTTTCATATTTATATGGTGGGTGATCACTGTACTGTACATCCTGATTTTCCTTCACACCCCCAATTGACGGTCATTTATCCTGAAAAATCGCTCCACAGCAAGATCAAAAGTATTCATGATGCTATAAAGGCTTTCGTACGGCCGCATACCTATATATTAATTTTGGATGCGGATAATTTACTGCATCAGTCTGCGCTTGAAAAAATGAACAAGATGGCAGCAACGGGAGTAAAAGCCATACAAGGGCAACGCACAGCCAAAAATCTGGATACCCCAATTGCAGCACTTGATGCCTTAAGCGAGCTTTATTATAATGTTTCCCAAAGATGGGCCCCTTATTACATAGGATCTTCTGCTACCATTGCCGGAAGCGGTATGGCTATTGAAGCGGTTTTTTTTCACCATTATGTGGACACCTTGCTGGGAGAAGGCGATAAACTGATTCTGGCCGAGGATAAATTATTGCAAATGATGCTGGTGGAGTCTGGTATAAAGATTGCCTATTGCCGGGAAGCTTTGATTTTTGATGAAAAGGTAAGGGAAGGGGCACAGGTGCAGCGGCAAAGAACAAGATGGCTCAGATCCTGGTTTGACCATTGGGGTCAGGCGATGAAAATTACAGTAGACGGACTACTAGCGGGAAGCTGGAATCGGTTTTATTTTGGATTGATGTTAAGTGTGCCTCCTATGTTTTTGCTGGTTGGTGGATTGATTGGGCTAGGTGTTGCAGGGCTCTTTATTTCAAATACCTTGTTGTTGCTTGCTGTTTCAGGCTTGGGGATTTTTTTAGTGGGATTTCTGTGGGCCTTATTGTTGGCTCCGGCCCCAAAGGCAGTATGGGCCGCTATTCCCTTCATACCTTTTTTTGCTATACGCCAAATGCTGGCCATTCTTAAAATAAAGGCTAGCAACAAGGATTTTATGGCAACGACGCATACACAGCAGTCGTCTATTGAAACGGTTTGGAACCAGAGAAAAAATGATTTTCCGTATTTATAAAGATGAATTTAGTTTTAATATATCAAAAGGGAATTTTGGGTAGTCTGAAAAGAGGGAGCGGCATAAAGAAGCTTCCAGATGTAGGAGGAAAGATTGATGTAAAGTATTATAATCAGCGTTTAAAAGGTTTACATTCATTAATGCCGAATGGTTGAATGTATGTGAGGAATAAAATTAGTCATGCAGATAGTTCAGTTTATAAAAGGCAATCAAGGTATCAAGAATCTGGTTCATTGGATGTTGATTCCCAAACATCAGGCCCGACCAAGGGTTTGGGTGAAATGGTTTGTCAATCCATTTGTGCATCATAAGGGAAAGGGTGCTGTTGTAAGAAGACGTACACGTATGGATGTTGTACCATTTCAACCATTCAGCCTTGGAGATTATAGTACCATTGAAGATTTTTCAACCATTAACAATGGAGTAGGGCCGGTAAGTATAGGGCGGCATGTACGTATTGGTATGGGTAATGTAATTATTGGACCGGTTACCATTGGAAACAATGTTATCATGGCACAAAACGTTGTATTGAGTGGGCTAAACCATGAGTATACCGATGTTGAAATAGCTATTCAGTTTCAACCTGTAAGTATGCATCCCATAATGGTAGAGGAGGACTGCTGGATTGGGGCAAATGCTGTAATTACAGCCGGTGTAACCATTGGCAAACATTCTGTGGTGGCAGGTGGATCCGTTGTTACAAAATCTGTTCCTCCTTTTAGTGTGGTTGGAGGCAACCCGGCTAAAGTTTTGAAACAGTACAATCAAGAAACCAAAAGCTGGGAGCGGCCATAGCAATCTCATAGGTGCAATTAAACGGGAAATAATCCCGTGGTTTAGAAAAGATTTGTAGGAAAAGTCATGATCGTAAAGGATATAAATATAAAGGGATGATGCATACAAAGGAAAGTTTTGGAAAATTACCCATTGTATTCATTACGATGTCGCGTTGGGATGGTGACATCTCATCTGCATCGCTTGCATTGGCAAAGGTTTTTAGCAGAAATAATCCTGTGTACTATGTGGATTACCCTTACACATGGGCAGACATATGGCGCGAACGCAAACTACAATCAGTTAAACAGCGGATGCCAGCTCTGCTTTATGGTAAAAATTATTTAAGACAGGTACCAGGACAAAATAAAAATCTACTTGCTGCAACTCCAAGACCGGCTCTGCCTATAAATGCTTTACCCCCTGGAGCTATTTATAATATGGGTACCGATGTTAATAACAAGATACTTGCAGGGCTCGTAAAAAGAATAATGCAAACAAAAGGATTGGAAGATTATATTTTTATAAATTCCTTTAATCCCTTTTATCTTCAACAGGTGCATCATTATTTAAAACCTGTTTTAAGTGTTTATCATAGTCGCGACGCCATAGAAGAGGTCCCCGGTCATGGTTTGTACCGCGAGGTGGAATGTGTGCAGCATTATGATCTTTCTATGGCGACCTCCAGGCAGCTATGCCGAAACATAGGGACACGCACCGGCCAGGAAGTTCATTATTTCCCCAATGGCGGCGATGCCCAACTTTTTAGAAAAGCCATAGAAGAAAAATTGCCTAAACCAGCCGATTTGCATTCCATTAAAACCCCGATAATAGGGTACACCGGAGCTATTTGCCAACGGATAGATTATGAATTGCTGGTAGCTATTGCAAAAAAGCATAGCGACAAAACCATTGTAATGGTTGGGCCAAGAAAAGATAAGCATAACACAGATATTAATTTGGACAAAATTCCCAACATCGTTTTTACAGGCTCCAGGAAAATTGAGGAATTACCTGCATACCTGCAGTATTTTGACTGTGCCATTTTGCCTTTTAAATATAACAACCTTACAGCAGGAATTTACCCGCTTAAAATTAATGAATACCTGGGAGCGGGAAGGGCGGTGGTTACCACGGATTTTTCAGAAGATGTAACCGGATTTAAAGAGCTCGTGTTTCTGGCTAAATCGCATGAAGAATTTATTGATATGATAGATTTGGCGATAACCGATTATGACGAAGTAAAAATGAATCAAAGATTGGAAGTGGCTTTATCAAATGCCTGGGAAAACAGGGTAGAAAAATTTTGGGAGTTAGCATGGAACGCTTACAACGAAAAACTTAAAAATTTATAATGGAAATACTTTTCTGGGCAGCAGTGGTAATTGTACTGTATGCATATGTTGGCTATGGAATAATTATTACTTTTTTTGTAAAATTGTTCCGAAGAAATAAACCTGCCTATAAATGGGATGAAGGGAAGGCTCCGTTTGTAAGTCTGATTGTACCTTGTTTTAACGAAGGTCCACAGCTTTTGGATAAGGTGCAAAATACACTTGAACTTTACTATCCGGAAGGCAAAATGGAGCTGATTTTTATTTGTGATGGTACCAGCGACGGATCGGAAAAGATTCCTATGAATTTCCCACAAATTAAAACGATGCATAGCCCGGAGCGTAAAGGTAAACTTGCGGCTATGAAAAGAGCGGTTAAGGAAAGCAGCGGTGAGATCCTTGTTTTTTGTGATGCCAATACCGTGTTGAATCCGGAAGCCATTCAACGTATGATGCTTCCTTATGTCAATCCAAAAGTAGGTGCTGTAACAGGAGAAAAATATATCTTGGAAGATGATGAATCTGGTGCCAGTACCGCTGGGGAAGGTTTGTATTGGAAATACGAATCTTACCTGAAAAAAATGGATAGTGAATGGAACACATTGGTAGGAGGTGCGGGCGAATTGATGAGCTATCGCAAAGAGCTTTTCCAGTTTTTACCTGATGATACCATTCTGGATGATTTTATGCTGACTATGAGCATTGCCGAAAAGGGTTATCAGGTAAAGTATGTTCCTGATGCAAGGGCTTCAGAATATGCTTCGGCCAATGTAGGGGAGGAAATGAAACGCAAAATAAGGATTGCTGCAGGCGGTTGGCAAAGTATAGCAAGGTTGCCTAAAGCAATCAACCCCTTGCATGATTTTAATCTTACTTTTCAATATGTAAGTCACCGTGTGTTGCGTTGGGTAGTTGCTCCATTCTGTCTCGCCATTATATTTGTGGTCAACCATTATCTCGTTTTTACAAATCCTGCTCCTATGTACAAATGGGTGCTTGTTGGACAATATGCCTTTTATATGCTGGCACTTGGTGGACATTTCCTACAGGGGCGTTCTGTCAGCATAAAAGGGTTCTTTGTGCCATACTATTTTTATATCATGAATTATTGTGCCCTACTTGGATTTGGCAGATTTATGCGGAATTCACAAGCTTCTACTTGGGAAAGGGCTAAAAGGGCGAACGAAGCTTGAACAGTTAATTGATCGGGAATAAATAAAGAGGCCGGTAGTTATTTTACAACTACCGGCCTCTTTATTTATTATTTGCTATAATTACGGCTTTAATAACTCAAATACATGTGCATTGGCTGCCTTCAACCGGGGAAGCGTCTCGTTAATTTTTTCAGTTACTGCTTCTCTTTGCTGAACGAGTTTTTCAAAAGTATCCGTAATCTGTCCGATAAGAATTCCTTTATCTTCCAATACAAATTCATCGAGGGCAAACAGACGGAACAGTTCGCGGTATTTGTGCGACCAACTGATGGCCATGGATGGAACACCAAGACTTAGGGCAAATACCAAAGAATGGAAACGGGATGCAATTACAAATTGACATTCCCTAATAATTGATTTTATTTCTTCGGCACTGTAGTATCCTGAAATACAAGTTACATGATGCTGATGATCAAGCGAGTCCATAATGAGTTTACACAAAAACTGATCATCTCTTCCAGCACTGGGATCAGGGATGATTTCATTGGGGATCAGAACGATCTCGTAGCGGTCTCTCAAATAGTAAATAATGTCAATAAAGGTTTTTACATAGGCATTATCAGTTCCCGTTCCATCCATTCGCTCGTAAATGCGCATGTTGGGTGAAAGGCAAACTTTTTCACGTTGGTTGTTTTCTGGGAAGCCATGTTTTTTCAGCAGGGTGGCGCCATCTATTTCCGGAATGGGAAAATGGAATGCAATATCAGGGAGCAAGGGTATCTGATCAACAGGTTGCCCAAGCAACTCAGCCACATATTTACGGGAAACTTCATCTCTCGTAAAATAAGCATCGCCGCTTTCAATCATTTTTTTACAATTGGCTTTAACCTGTGCTTCTTTAAAACTGCCCCATGCCTGTGGCATGAAGATATATTTAGCTCCCAGTTTTTTGCAATAGTCTATTACTTTTTGAGTTTCCAGTGGTTGCTGATACCCTCTTTTATCTCCATAAGCAAAACCGCTTACATCTACAGCCAATTTAAGGTTTTTTAATTGGGTAATCTCTTCCATAGGACTGAAATCTGCATAGGGAATAGGCGCGTTGCCAGCCATTTGCCCGAGTTTGTTTTTTACTTTTCCGGCAAAAGTTTTAATCTTTTTCTGGAGGGGTGGAGTTTGGTCGGTGATGGGATGAATACCCTGTCTTTTGGCAATCTCTCGTTCTTGCTGACTACAAATGGCATAGATCTCTGCCTTCGGATTCCTTTGGCGTATTTGAAGCTGAATGGTTTTAAGCATCGCCTCTGCACCCTTATTGATAAAGTTGGCGCCTAAGATTAAAAATTGATTTTCAGACATATTTTTAATGATTTAATTTTATTTAAGATTTTCCTTTTTTAAGGATGCTTTTGGCAATATCCGCTACCCCTTTCAGGCGCTGTCGGGTAAGGTCGAAAGGTAACCAGGCAACCAAATATACAGTTGCAAAAACAAGAAAAGGGATTCCAATTTGTATAATTAAGTGATACCCGCTTAATTGCAGAGAGGCCCACCATGCAAGCAGGCCACCTGTTACTGAAAACAAGAAGGGCCAGGCAGCCGCTTTGAAAAAATCGAGTGTTTTTATAGATGTGTTTTTATAGCAGTAATTTAAAGAAGGAATAAGAATGGCATAATTAGAAATGGCATAGGCGATAGCAATGCCTTCTATGCCCCAACGGACACCAACGCCAAAAGCAATGATTACAGCTATGGCATTATAAACTCCCCACATAAAAAAGCGACCAGACTGTCCGGAGGTAAGTAAAACCATACCCCTCGTGCTGGCAATTGGTTGAATAAGTGCAGTTATTGCCAATAATTGAAATATAGAAGCTGCTTCGGCCCAGTTGGGTCCTAGAACTAACAAGATGATGGGTTTGGAACAAATAAATAAAAATACCACAATGGGGATAGAAAAAAAGGATAACAGAAATAAATATTCACCGTAGTACCTGCGGTATTTCACAGGGTCTGAAAACAATGAACTCATTGCCGGCGTACCCACTGCATTAAGAGGATCTCGCAATTGGCTGATGGGGAGCATCATTAATTGATAGGCCTTACTGTACAAGCCCAACGGACCAGCACCTATGTATTTTCCAATCAGTATATTATCCAGGTTACGAGAAAAATAGTTAACCATATTAAAACCTGTAACACCGGCACCAAAATGAACATAAGATTTAATGGATTTATTAATGCGTATGTACATAGGTTTCCAACTGCAGCTAAACCAAAGCAAAATGGCTTGTACCAGTGCACTCACTACATTAATTGCTACAATAGCCCAATATCCGTAACCTTTCCAGGCAAGTATCAGGCCGGCAACCAGGCTAAAAAATGCAGAAGCCATGGTAATACGGGAAAGTACTTTGAATTTCATCTGACGGTTAAGCAAGGCAGAATGTTGCGACGAAATTCCGCCCATGATGGCAACCGAAGCATAAGCAGCCGTGATAGGAAGCAAACGAGGTTCTTTATAAAAGGAAACCAACAAGGGTCCCATACCCAAAACCAGTAAACCTAGAAGGATGCTGATGTAAACATTTAACCAGAATACCATGCTTACTTCCTGCTGATTAATATGCTCTTTTTGTATAATGGCTTGCGAAAAGCCAAGGTCCTTAAACATCAATACAAAGCCGGTGAAGGAAGTTACCATGGCAACTAACCCATAATCATTTGGTAAAAGCAATCTCGCCAGCAATACTGTGGAACCTATATTCAGTGAAAAGGAAACGATTTGCGCCCCCACTGTGCTTACTCCACCTTTAATGGATTTGTCACGCAAGTCTCCCTTTTGGTGGTTGCGTTCAAACCATTCGGAATGCTTTAACCCGGCTCCTTTAAGCTGAGTATCGTTATCCAATTTTCCTGATTGTATTTGATGAGTTGTTGAGGAGTTTTTTCTGTGAGAAGGGGATGCCACCCTCGGGATCTGCATACCCTATGCCCATCAGCATCATGGGCCTTTCATCGGGGCCAAGGGTTAAAAATGTTTCCATTTGCTTTTCATAAAATTCAATATCCGGCCAGTTGATGGGTACTGAACTTAAGCCAAGGGTTTCCAGTGCGAGCATAAAACTCATAGAAGCCAATCCGCCATCAATATATACTACGTGGCGATCTATTTCGCTCATGTAGGCACTCAGCCTGATTACCACCACAACCAACATTGGAAAGTTTTTATAATTCGCTTTAATTCCCTGTGGCAATTCTCCTACCTTATTTTTCATGACCTCATCATCAAAAATGCGAAATTCAAATGGCTGCCGGTTACAAGCACTCGGCGAATAGGCAGCTGCAATGCAAGCCTTCTCTACCAGTTCTCTTGGAACTTTTTTGTCGAGGTAGGATCTTACTGAACGGCGCTGCTGAGTCAATTTTAAAAACTGATCGAATTCAATGCCACTTTTTACTCCCTGCGCTCTTTTATAGGGTATAAATCCTTGAGGAACAGGCTCAATGGTAACCTTATGCTGTACCCCTGTAAAAACACCGTATGCTTGCTTAATCACCGTGTTTTCCGTATCGGTCACATTGAAATATTCCTGCAATACATTGGCAGACCAGCGCATTACCCCTTGATCCACATCCCCCGTCATATCTTTTTTTTCTGAAAGAATTTTGTAATTGGTAACGGCATTCATTATATAATCCAAAGCAAAAACTTTTCGTCTGTTTTGCATGGCTAGTCCTTTCTCAAGCCGATGTATCTGCCTGCGCAAGTGAAAGGCATTCGGTCGATCTTGCTGAAAGGCACTCAAATGCATGAACTTTCCTTCCAGAACCTTTTGGTGTTCCCGGCTGAAATCGCTTGAAAATAAAAAATAATATAAATCGGCCAGTTTCGGATGCTTCCTTACAATAGGTAACAAGTACTGGTTTTGAATCTTAATTTTAATCTGAAATAAACTTAATGCCATAATATGTTTTCTCCTATTCCACCGATATTGCTATCAGTTAATTTTAAAATATAAATGAGTTATCCGTTTAATACTTCCTCATACAAAGCCACTACTTGTTGCGCTGTTTTTGCCCATGAAAATGCTTTTGCTCTTTCCAAACCATAGGCAATGGTATTTTCTCTAAGTATCTTATTTTTTTGTAATCTTTCAATTTGATTTGCTATCGATTCGGGATCTGTAGGGTCTATGAAAAGGGCGCCGCTCCCTGCCACTTCAGGCATGGCAGAGGTATTGCTTGTAATCAGGGGTGTACCGCATGCCATGGCTTCCAGGATTGGTATACCAAAACTTTCGCGTAGCGAAGGATATAAAAACATTTCAGCCAATCGGTATAGATTTGGTAACTCCTGATTGGGAATATAACCCGTTAGCATAATATGGTCTATCAGGTGTGCATTGCCTTGTTCCTGTAACATGGCTTGCAAATGCTCTTTTCCAAAATCGGGCATAACCAGCGTGAAGTCAAGCTTTTTGCGGGCATGTAATAAGCCCAGAGCCCGCATTACATTAGGCAGATTTTTTTTAGGATCAGTATTGCCCAGAAAGAGTACGAACTTTTCTGGTAATTTCATTTTTTGCCGAAAAGCTACCAGCTCTTCTGCGCTGGCGTATGGAGTAAAATGAGTGCCACAGGCATTGTATACCGTCCGTACTCTTTTTTCTGGAAGCCCTAATCCTTCAATAATTTTTTCGCGTTCATAATCACTAACAGTGATAATCATTTGTGCATTTTTTGCCACTTTGGGTACATTCCATCTCCGGTAAACACTACCAAAACGCTGGTACCAGGTACCTTGTGTAAGCATCCATTTTTCAAGATAAATGATATCGTGAATAGTAATTACCAATGGTATTTTACACCTTACCGGAGCTGTGTTGCTTGTGCAATGCAGAAGGTCAATTGAATTGGCTTTTGCCATTTGAGGCAGAATGGATTGTTCCCATACCGGGTAAGAGGAGGGCCCTTTAGACACCAAATGCAAATGACTTGCAGGTTTTAAAGCATCCATATCAGCATCGGGTTGGGTATATACAAAATACTGATTGCCATCTTCCTTTTGTTGTAATTGCTTCAAAATTTCGAGGATAACAATATCCATCCCATGTTTTTTTTGCCGGAAAATCCTTTGTGCTTCAATACCAATGCGCATACATTATATAACGTATAATGTGTGTAAAAATTTTTATTCTTAGCTTTTAGTATCAAATTTATCCACGCTACTGTTATTAAAATTCCAAACAAGACCTTTCCAGAATACTTTGAAATGGCCCCAGTCTCTTTTAAGCACATATCCCAGCAGGTTGCGCGGTACCGCTACCATCATATAATAAGCATACATCAGTAAGCGCTGAAACCCTTTGGTATTTCGCCTTAGATATAAAAGCCTGTTGCGACTATAGTAGTAGGTTTTTAAAGTAGATCCCTTTCCTGTAGCCATCGATTCTTTGTGCCATATGTGGGAAGCGGGTTCGTACCATATGCTATATCCGGCTTTTTTAAACCGTTCGCAATAATCCATTTCTTCATAATAGAGGAAAAATATTTCGGCCATATAACCAGTCTTTTCAAAGGCTTTTCTGGAAAACATCATGGCTGCACCATGCGCCCGGCTAGTAAGTTGGGCGGTATTGTATTGACCAATGTCCTTTTCCATATAACCTATTGTAAAGCCGCGCCCCGTTATAGGGTTAATGGGAGAGAAGCCGGCAAACTGAATGATATCTTGTTCATCCCAGTAAAGCAGTTTGGGACATACCACCCCAATACCTTGATCCGACTGCATACGGGATACGAGTGGCTCTAAAAACCCGGTATCCACCTCAGTGTCATTGTTTAAAAGTAAGAGGTAATCCCCGGTGGCTATTTCTATACCCCGGTTATTGCCGCCAGCAAAACCAAGGTTACTTCCGGTATCAAGGTATTTGATTTCGGGAAACTCTAATGCCAGTTCTGCACAGGGTTCTTTTGACCCATTATCTACCACCACTACTTCTATGGCCGGATAGGTGGCTTTGCGTAAAGAAAGCAATAGGTCGCGGGTAACCGCTGTACCATTGAAGTTGACGGTAATAATCGAAACCAAAGGAAACGAATCAGGTGTTGCTGAGTTCATCGGATACTATCGTTTTTTTTGAATCAAGACCCGGTGCAATCACAAAGAATGCCCAGGTGGTATACAACATAATACTCAATGGAAACTGACCTAGGATAGGATTGCCATAAGCAGCACAGGCTATGCCAAAAAATCCTGCATGAATCGCCATGATATAGCTTTTGAGTGGAGGGTCATTGATCTTAAAAATGACATAATAACCATAAAAAACAAAAAACATGATCATGGCAATGTGCAGGTAAAGTCCGATAACTCCGGTTTCGGCCCAAATCTTTACATACCAGCTATCATTAGCTGTTTCAGCAAGAAAAGTGCCCGGCGTAAAACGGATGCCCCATGTACCTGAAGTTCCAATTCCTCCTCCAATAGGACGGGTTGCAAGGTATATTTTAAACTTTCGCTGGTTTTCTAATCGTACCTGTAATGAGGGATCATTAGGATCAAGTGCTGAACGTAATCGCCGCATCTGATTATTTTCGTTTAGGATGGTGGTATATTTTAAAAAACTGTATGCTCCTACCACTACAATTAAACCGATAATAAATATCCGAATGTTTCGGGTAGCTATCAAGTAAACAAACACTCCTGATGCAGGTACAAAAAGAGCACCCCTTGTTCCGGACATTAACATTCCCCAAAAACCTAAAATACCAACAATTAAATAAAAAACACGGGCTGAGGGCTTAAAAGGTCCCAAGGCAAGAATAAACCCAACCAAACCGGCATAGGCAGCGGTTGCCCCAAACTGACCGGCATCCGAAAAGAAAGAAAATGTTCGTAAAACACCCCGTAGTATATGCGTCCTGTACGCACCTTCTGCCAGCCAGGTGGTTTCTCCCGCATCAAGCCCAATGTACATTTGCTTGGCTGCCCAAAGCACTGACAAAGCAATAATACCAAGATTAATATGCACAAAGTATTTGAGATCGCGGAAGCTGTTGATATACAAAAGCGCTACCACCACTACAAATATCTGATAGAGAGATACTGCGCGAACCGCATAAAACCAGGCCTCCTTACTGCGGGCTTCGGGGTTAAACAACTCTGCAACGGTAAAGGCAAACCAAACCATACTAAACCAAAATACACCACTGTTCAGGTTTTTTAGATTGCCTTTCACTGGTGAAAAAACGGCTATGATAAGAGTGAGAACCAAAATAAAGTCAATGGATAATCCAAGCGGACTATCCACAATGTAACGCGTAATACCATTTACAAAAAATGAAATGAGGAGGGCGATAAAAACCCCGTTTTTGGGAACCAGATACAGATAGCGAAGTAAGAAAAACATCACAATGATCATAATGAGCCCCACGGCACCCACCAGCCCTGCTTTGTAAACTACCAACCCTCCCAATATGGCAAAAGGCAGCCATAAAAACTGCTTAATTACCGGATTGAGATTCTTGAACGTCTCCATTTATATGTATATATTTCTGTTCCTTCCTAAAAATGATTTTGACGGGACAAAGCCAAAAAAGTCTTTGAGCTGATCGGTTGCTACGTCCTGCAAAACTAGTGTGGGTTTTGCTCCATTTGTGGTACTGACCATATCCAGTATTTGCTGATCTACCTGTTTCCATTGTCTTTTGGAACTTACAGAGACAATCACCAAATCTGCCTGCTCCATCAGTTGAACAGGAAACAAAGCGTGATTCAGCGGGGGAAGCTTAAGTATTGAGTAACCGTTTTTAACACCTTTATTGCTTTGAAGCTGCTCCCAATTGAGCTGTGCCAATGAGGCATCGTTTGCATCATAATTTTGCCCGGTTCCATCGGGTAGAAAACTTAAGACAGGATATTGCAAGAAAGAAAGTTGGTTAGCAAGTGTTTTTGTAAGTTCTTCAGCCTTATCCGATTTCATGGTTTCATATATAGCAATCTTAAATGGTTCTTGCGGGTTTGTCTTATTCATCGAAGCCACCGTTACCCCATTCACCAATTGATTGGTTGCCATTCTAAAAGTATCTTCAAACTTTTTATTCGATTTGTTTTTTCTACGAAACGGAAACGCTGCAATGACCCGTAAACCAGTAATAGATGCTGCATTGGCTGCATTGATCAGGGTATTATCCAATACTACTTTTGCAACAATAATCCCCAATAGAACCACAAGCCCTGCAAAGGCAGCGGCAATAACCAAAAGTAATCTTTTTGATTTACGTGAATTTTTCGGTAAAAAGGGAGCGTCCACTAACTCTTGCACACTCGCTTGTTCAGCGCTTTGTCTTTGCAGGTTAGCCATATTTAGTCCATGTAAAATCGATAGGTATTGGCTTTCATTTACATCTACTCCGCGTTCCAGTCTTTTTAATTCAGCACCAAGCGGTGCAAAATTTTCCACCCGTTTGCTAATCATATTTTTTGAAGCAGCCACAAGTTCCAGGTATGACAATTGTTTTTCCCGGTCGGTAAATAAGTTCAGCCATTCGGTTAATACATTGGTTACAGGTATCCCCTGTATGCTGTAATCGGCATTGTAAAGCGATGCTACCTGCCGGGATATGCCCGTGTAATCATTTTGAATATCTGCCCTTGCTTTTTCGATCTCTGCTCTGTAATTCTCCTTATTTAAGAGCATGGCATTCAGCCGTTGCCGGGAATTGGTAATATTTTCACGTAAATAGGCAAGCGAATCAATGGTTTGTTTCCGGTCGCCTGTTCCAAAGAGTTTTTCCTCAATGGCTGAAAGTGCCCTATCGGCTCCTTTTGCTTTTTGACGAACATCCTGCTCTTCCTGTTCTTCTTCTTTTTCGTAATTGGCAAGCGTTTTACCCTGTTCGTAATAGTTTAAAATTTTATTTTCAGAAATAAAGGCCTTTAGTTCATCTTCAGAAGCCCGAAGTTTTACAAAAGCATCTCTTAGTTGAGCCTCAAAATATTCAACAGCCGATAGATTCTGAGATCTTTTCATAGCCTTGTACCGGCTGAAATAGGCTTCCGCAAGGTACTTAAGAGTAAGCGCACAAATGGCCGCATCATCCGATTCAAAGGAGATGTCGATCATATCGCTGGAAGCCCTGCGCATAGCTTTTATTTTATCTAAAATTTTATCTATTCCATAATGAGGATCTTCCATAAATATGTCGGATAGTATCCCGTTTGGGTTTGTTTCTAAATGGGCAATAATTCTTTGTTCTGTGATAGCCGCATTTCCTGCTACGACTATTTCTTTTTTAATATTATCTGGCAAAAGCTTTTGCAGTGTCTGATAACTTTCCCAGGAAAGGAAATGGGGATCATGTTTAGAGAGTGATAAGTGCGCCGCCAAAAGTCTTATAGATGCGTCTTGTACTGTATTGCGTCCTTTCAAAAGGGCAATCAGGTTGTCCATGGAGTTGTTTGCTGTAAAGAAGTCGAGTTTCCCCCCGCCATCTCCTATGCCTAATTTAGCAGCAGAAATGCCGGTGTAGATGGTCATTTTCGAATCATAAATCTTGCTTTCATTTCGCATAAGGTGATAAACCGTTGCTCCCATTAAAGCAGGAAATAAAATTAAAATCCAAAGATTTTTGAGGATAGCTCTGATAACCCTTAATCCTGTCATGGTATTATCTTTTTAAGGTTTCAAGAGGAACCCCCAATATGATCTGCAGGGAGAAATAGGCGTTGTAAAAGTTTTTTTCTGCTTCATATTTCCGGCCTTCTGTACCTGCACGGATTTCTGAAATCCGGGTATAATCTGCCAGCGAAATCTGATTTTTTTCCAATTGTTTTTCTGCCAGCAGATCACTAATGATGGCCTTGTCGGTGAATGATTGGGTAACCAGCATCTGCTTAAAGGAGGCCAATAATTGATAATAAATTTGCGCTACTTCCCTGTCAACCAATAATCCTGCTTCATTCATCTGATCTTTGGCAGCCTTAGCTTCAGCCTGAGCCAGTTTTATCCTGTT
>JBBQXO010000006.1:0-72289 GCA_038209595.1 Chitinophagales bacterium | reverse complement strand
TAAAGCACCGGTTTTATAGCTGAGTGCCTGTGCCGGGAAAACCATATACCGCTCTATTTCTGCAATAGCTCCTTCAAGAGAGATGGCTTCATTTTCCGTAGAGTAGGCAATGGCTTCTTCCCTTGTCATTTTACCGGTATGCATCGCCACATCTACCACCAACCTGATGGCACGGTGCATTTCGTCGCCAAGTGCTCCCATATATTGATAGGGGTCGGTATATAAACCGAGTTCTTTACCAAGGCTTTCGCAATATAAAGCGTACCCTTCGCCATAGGCACCATACCAAAGGAATCTGCGGAATTGAGGAAGGCTGCTATCTTCGCTTTGAATACTCATTTGGTAGTGATGACCGGGAATGGCTTCATGCAGAAACAAGCTTTCCATACCACTTGTGGTATTAAAGGTAGTGGCATTTAAAATGGGGATGTAGAAAATACCGGGTCTGCTGCCATCTGGTAATCCTGGATAATATTCGGCACTTGCACTTGCAGCCCTGAAGGCTTCTGTTTGCCTGATTTGAAATTGGGTAGTGGGGCGCAGGGTAAACATTTTTTCGAGATTGGGTTTCATTGTTTTCTCTATTTTATGGAAGGCCTGCAAAACCTCTTCCGGTGTTTTGTAGGGCATGAATTTCTTGTCTGTCTTCATAAAAGTAAAAAAGGAATCGAGAGTTCCTGCAAAACCCACTTCTGTTTTTACCTGCTCCATTTCCTGTCGGATCCGTTTTACTTCAGACAAACCGGTTTTGTAAATTTCTTCGGGTGTTTTTAAGGTGGTAGTCCAGTATTTAACAAGGTATTTGTAGAGTTTGTCGCCCCCGGGTAAGGCGTTTATTCCGGCGGTGTTTCTTGCTGCTGGCAGATAAACTGTTTGCAAAAAGAGCCCCAGCTTTTTATAAGTGGGCAAGATGTCTTTTTCAATCAGGTCAATATAAGCGCCTGTTAGTCTTTTTTTGTCTGTATCGGGGAAAGTGGATGGCATTAAAGTAACCGGGCCATAAAACAGACTTTTGTTAGCCGTGCCACTCATCATAGCCTCCATTTGCGGGATCATTTTTATAACTGCTGCTTGTGGCAACACAAAATTTGCAGCCATTCCTTTTTTGAAATATTCGATCGCACTGTCAGCCCAGGCAGGAAAGGCACCGGCTCTCTGCAACCAGTTATCATAATCGGCCACCGTTTTAAAGGGTTGGTTGCCGGTACCGCTTCCCATTTGTCCCAACATCAGGGGCACGGCATTAAACTGATCAAAAGGAATATAAGTCATGTTGTTCACGGCGCTGCTCCCCAAATACCCGATTTCAAGCCCTTCCAGCCCCATACCCGTTTCATAATTCAATATTTCCCAACTTACTTTATCCTTTTCATTCAATTTAGCATGGTCAAACCCATTCAACTCATTTTTGTAATGACTAAAAAAGTTTTTCAACCGGCTTCGATAGCTATCCGTAAAATTGGCTGGCAGCAGGTTGTTGTATCGGGTATCCCCATTTAGCGTGGCTTCCAGCGGCAGGAGTTCCATGCGTTCGTTGTAATACTGTTCCAATACCACCGATAATTTTGGGTCGGCAGTGTTGCTTACTTTTTTATCTGAGCCACAGGCGGCCATCAGAATGACTATTGCAATACTTGCTATGGTTTGTTTCATAATATCTGTAAAAAATGATGGAACTTGTTATCAAGAGGAACTCCTCGTAAAGGGCAATGTAGTTATTTTATAGTTTACTGGAGTAAACCAATGAGAAAGGTTTAGCTGATACAAGAGATCTTCGCCACAGGGAAATGCTACCTCCAAATATTCCATGCGACATTTCCTGCAAGGGAAATTGCGCCTCTAAATGCCAAGCTATCAAAGGCGACGCAAGAAATAAGGCATCAACAAACCCGCAATGTCAAACGCCTTTGGCAGTGAGAAGTTTCAAGAAAGATCTTCGGCACAGGGAATTACCAACTCCAAAATATTCCATGCGACATTTCCTGCAAGGGAAGTTGCGACCCTAAATGCCAAGTCACAAAACGCGACGCAAGAAATAATGCGTCAAAAAACCCGTAACGTCAACCGCCATCGGCAGTGAGAAGCTTCAAGAAAGATCTTCGGCATAGGAAACTACGAACCCTATAACCTTCCAAGCGATGTCTCCTGCAAAAGACATTGCCCCCTAAATGCCAAGTCACGAAATGCAAAGCAAGAAATGTTGCGTCAACAAACCAGCAACGACAACCGCCTTCGGCAGTGAGAAGTTTCAATAAAGATCTTCGTCATAGGAAACTACCAACTCCAAAATATTTAAAACGACGTCTCTAGTAGGGGACGTTGCGCCCCTTACTTTTTACTAATGGCAGCATCCTACGTTTCCAAACAAAGAATTCTCTATTAATGGCATATTGGTAAGGATAGGCTAATGGGATGAAAAACCATTTAGAAAAGTTTACTAAATAATTCCCCAAATCCTTTGTAGACCAATTCGTCATAAATTTCTTAAAAATAAAGGTGCAATCTTTAGAGATAAGATTGCACCTTTATTTCAATTCGTGTTTGAGCGGTTAAAAGCTATTTTTCTTCAAGAGAAAATATCAACTGTTCTTCTCTGTCATTTACCTTGATTTTTCGGATAAAATCATCGTATTTTTCATCATGATTTGTATATACACCATACGCATCGAGGCTATAACCTATCAAGCCATCGTTGGCTTCAATTAAGTATAAGATTGCATTGTCTGAAGGATCTGAATCGCCTTCAAAACGGTACGTCTTAATGATAGCTAATTGGTCAGTAGCATATTTCTTTCCATTATTTGTGGTAAAAAATTCACCTTCCATTATATACTCATTGTCTTTTCTGCCAAGCCTTAGTTTTTCTAATATGTAGCTTAGGGTCTGTAAATCAGTTTGTTCACTTATCATAAATTTTTATTTAGTGGAGTTAAATGAGAGAAATGAGTTTTCGAAATAGGGCAGATAAACGTTTACCATTTATAATAAGTCATTTATTTATTTTAATTTTTTTGTCACAAGGTCTATTACTTTTTTGCTTTATCTATCATTTAGGTTTTTCCTTAGGAACTTTAAGGCCTTCTTTTTTTGCTTCGCTAATGCCTATTGCTATGGCCTGCTTCCTTGATTTTACCTTGCCACCTTGACCATTCTTGCCAGATTCCAAAGTGCCTTCTTTAAATTCATGCATGACATCTGCGATTTTATCCTGTGCTTTTTTTGAATACTTTGCCATACTTTGTTTTTTTTAAAAGGTTCCTTCCAAAGGATAAACGCTTGAAAGTAATATTCAAAAAAGATTAAGGCTTTTAATTCTTATCCTTTACTTTATTTTCAATGGCTTCGGCTGAGGTTAAGTGCGAACGCAAATGTGGCAACATTTTGGTAGCCCATGCACGTATTTCAGCATCTTCTGTATTTTTCTGGATGGATTCCATTTTATCAATAGCATCTTTATGATTGCTTACCACTTTGCTACAATATTTCTTATCAAAATCCATTCCTGTTTTATCATTCAGATCTTCATAAGCATCCATTGTATTTTCAGTAGTTGAGGCGGGTAAACTTATTGATTTACCTGAAGCAAGTGTTTGTAATTCAGCAAGATCTTCAGCATGTGTTTTAGCTATATTACTACCCAGATCTTTTACGTCCTGTGAAGTTGCTTTACTTGAAGCCAACTCGCCCAATTTTATATTTTTTTGAAGAATAGCTGCTGCATCAACGAGTCGGTCAGCATCCTTCTCTGCATCTCTGTCATCAAAAGTAGCTTCATTTTGTTCTTCAGCAACCTCCTTTGAGTCGTCAGGCTGTGATTCGCATGCTGTGAAACCAAACATTATAGAACCTGCAAATAGAGTCGCAATACCCACTCGTTTAATCTGTAAGATTTTCATAATTTTAATTTTTATATTTTGATTAATTGTAGCACAAAGATTGACTTTATTCTGCTTAATATTTTACAGAATATTTACTTTATTTTACATGTTTATCGGATATTCCTGTTTTTTCCATATCCTGTTCAATTATTTTACCAAAGGTTAAATTAACCCATTGTTACCTTAGGGTAAAGTAGGCAGTTAAAGGAATATTTGGTTTTGAATGATTTGGTGATCAACAAAAGCTTGAGAAAAAATTCAGGGTTATAAAATATATAGGACGTTTTTGATAAGAAATTAATAGAGTATCTATTTTATATTTTACCTCGCAATCTTCAAAAGGGAAATGCTCTTGTCGCCCATTGATTCCTCGATGGCAATTTCTATTTGTACAAATTGCGAAATGGCTTTTAATCTTAATCAAGAAACAAATTCATTCTATGAATATGTTTCTTTTTAAAATTATTAATCAGGAAATCGACTTTTTTAGTAGATACTTCGGTTTTCCTTCAATAAGATACTTGAATGGTTGGCTTTTTACTATAAGTTGGCATACTTAATTATCTGTTTGAAAAATATCTTGGAATTTTCAAGTACAACAAGGAACTACAAAAAAGAGTTTGTTACTTTCTGTATAAAGCTACGCTAATTTCTGGCTAAAAGTATTTTTTTCAATCAACAGCGAAGTAAAACTGCAGAAACATAAGGGAATTATTTGGCTTAAAAGGAATAAAAATTGGCTTGTAGTTATGGCATTAAATATTTCTATTTAAAGCCATAACTACAAGCCAATAATGAAAAATGAATTACTTGGTAATCTTCTTATAAACGGTTACGCCAAGAATAGCAAAGATGATCACTAGCGCTAAAAAGATATAAAATAAGATTTTAGCAATAGACGCTGCTCCTGCAGCAATGCCACCAAACCCAAAAATGGCTGCTACAATTGCGATTATCAGAAAAATTCCTGCCCATTTTAACATAGTATAAAATTTTATAGATTAAAAAATAATTGTGAACAAATTCTATTCGTAATTAATTGAAAGATTAAATTTCTTTATATCTTTCATAAGAAATAAAATGAACCATTAAGCTTCCTCTTCTTGTGCAGCCGCGTAATTTACATGGTTTTCTGCAATGGATGATAATTCCATATCTGTTTCTTTTTCTTCCCTGAGTGTGGTATCCATAATATCAGAAATTCCCTGTAAGCCAAGTATATTGGATAAGCGTACGAGCGCACCATAAGAGGCAATTTCATAATGCTCTGCTTTTTGTGCTGCAATAATAAGACCCACATCACGTGTGGCCGTTCCTGCTTCAGTATCTTCAATTACGCTTACCCCCTCCTTGGTAATACCTTCTATTGCTTCACATTTTTTAGCACGTGGTTTCATTTCTAATATTCCAAATACTTCTTCCAAACGGGATATATGCACCTTTGTCTCTTCCTGATGTTTTTTAAATGCCGCCTTTAGTTCCTCCGATGTTGCAGCCTTTGCCATTTTAGGAAGCGTTTTTATAATATGTTTTTCAGCATAGTACAAATCTTTTACTTGCTCTACAAAAAATGCATGAAGCATACTGTCTTTTACAACTGTTTTTTCTTGTGCAACTTCTTTCTTTTTTGATGATTTTGCCATAATTTGATTTTTTATTTGTTTTAAAATGTATATATAATCGTCAGCCATGTGGCTGTATTATCAAGCGGGTACTTTTCTCGAATTTTCTTCTTCCCAAAAACGATGCTTTGCTATGGCTTCAATAAATAATGTAGAAAGTTTTGCGGGCTCAGACATGATAATGATACCATTATTTTCATCCACTATGTCTATTAATTCATCCACTATCTTTTTTCCAAAAAAGGTAGCTTGCAGTACTTGAATTGCTTCTGCATCTGCTGCTATTGCTTTACAATGTTTGTAAGCTTCATTTAAAAAGTGAATAGCATCCGGGTCTCCGGCAAGTGATGCAACGCTGTTTATACCTTTAGGTACATATACGGCATCATACAAAACAGTTGCAGTTGTTAAAAAGCTCTTGTCAATTGGAATTTCCGAATTGTTTTCGCTCATTATAGTTCCCATTTTGCAGGCGATTACATAAGCACTTGCACCCGCTGAAACCAAAGCGTTCTTTACATTATTTAATGATGTATCATTTACTCCATCTGCTGCAAGAATAGCAATCTTCCTCGTAGCAACACTTTCTTTTACGGTATGCTTCATACTCAAAGCCTGCGACAATTCAATTGGATCCTTTGCTTTCACGGATTGATAGTCCTGTGGATCAGCGTCAGCAGGAATATTTTGGTTAAGTGGCTCATCATTTTTCTTATCAATATGTAAGCCAAGATTAACCGCAACTGCAGAGGCCAAATCTTTTTCTATTTCCCATAGTATCTTCAACATACGGTCTTTTATTGCAATGGATTCTACTTTACCTAATTCAAAAGTCAGCGCATTTATAATGTGATTTTTCTCTGGATCGCTTTGGCTTGCAAAAAACAGTTTAGCCTGACTATAATGATCAAGGAAGCTTTTACTTCTTTCCCGTATTTTTTTGGCATCTATTCGTTCGGTATAGGATGTAAATCCGCCTTCGGCAGCTTTTGCCTGAAAAGGACAACCGCCCGCCATTCTATTTGGATCGTGAGCTGACTTTCCTGTATTTATGGTTTGGCGCATGTGCCCATCACGCTGATTATTATGGATAGGTGATATGGAACGATTGATGGGAATTTCATGAAAATTTGGGCTTCCTAATCGAGATAATTGCGTATCAGTATAAGAGAATAGTCTTCCTTGTAAAAGCGGATCGTTGGTAAAATCAATACCTGGCACCAAGTGACCGGGATGAAATGCTACCTGTTCTGTTTCTGCAAAAAAGTTATCAGGATTGCGATTAAGAGTAAGTAAACCTACCCGAACAACAGGAACAAGTTCTTCAGGAATTAATTTGGTAGGATCTAAAAGATCAAAATCAAAATTGTGTTCATCTTTTTCATCTATCAATTGTATTCCAAGTTCCCATTGTGGGTAATTCCCACTTTCTATTGCATCCCATAAATTTCTCCTGTGGAAATCCGAATCAGCCCCCGAAATCTTAACGGCTTCATCCCATGCAACGCTGTGAACGCCTAGTAAAGGTTTCCAATGAAATTTTACAAATGTTGCCTTTCCCTCCTCATTTATGAAACGGAATGTATGTACTCCAAAACCTTCCATCATTCTTAAGCTGCGGGGAATAGCCCTATCACTCATAGCCCACATTATCATGTGTGCCGCTTCGGGTGTAAGTGAAATAAAATCCCAAAAAGTATCATGTGCGGAAGCCGCCTGTGGCATTTCGTTGTGCGGTTCTGGTTTTACTGCATGCACAAGATCGGGAAACTTCATTGCATCCTGAATAAAAAAGACAGGCATATTATTACCTACAAGATCATAAATGCCTTCCTGTGTATAAAATTTCACTGAAAATCCCCGTACATCTCTTGCAAGATCCGTTGAACCACGAGAGCCTGCTACAGTGGAAAATCTTACAAAAACTGGTGTTACAATATTAGTATCATTTAAGAAACCTGCCTTGGTATGCGCGCTTAGTGATTTGTACAATTGAAAATGACCATGCGCAGCGGAACCTCTTGCATGAACAATTCTTTCTGGAATTCTTTCATGGTCGAAGTGAGTAATTTTTTCTCTAAGAATAAAATCTTCTAACAGGGTGGAACCTCTTTCTCCTGCTTTTAATGAATTGTGATTGTCATTAATTTTGAGTCCCTGATTGGTAGTAAGAAAGGCTCCTTCATCGTATATCTTATTATTTTTTAGTGCCTTGATCTTTTGGTTCACAGGTTGCTCCGATGAGGAGTCTACATGTTCTTTTTCTATAATATTCTTTTTTATGCTTTTGGATGTAGATCCTGCATTTTCCGACGGTTTCTTACTTGGCACAATCTACGGTTTTAATGAGTAAAAACAAGTTAAGAAGGTTGTTTATTCCAACTTATATTGAAAGGAACAAAGGTTTGCACATTCTATAAAATATGCTTTATACAATTACAGGAGATTCTTACATAATTATTATATTTATCTAATGAGAAGTACCGGATCCTAAATGAATGGGCGATTTGCGATAAGAAAAAATATTATTTATTGCAATTATGGGGAAAGTAGGAAAAGGATACGGTAAATGGTATCTTGCTTATTAGTGAGACGCTTTTAAAACCAATAGGAAAGGAGAAAATAAATCGAATTCGAGCCTCCTGACTGGCTATTTCTAATAAGGATGGATATTGAAATACCTGTTTCAAAATGATATAAATTGCAGCACATGCGAAATCAGAAAAGGGACATAAAAGGGAATAATCAATCTGATAGCAAATATAGAAATTAATTAAACTTACAGTTCCTGTAAATCAAAAAATTATTTTTGAAATGGAAATTCCTTTTACAGATAAAAACTTAAAGAATTTTCAGTCGATAACTGTAAGTAAGGTCAAAAGTTGGGTATAAGGGCAAAGTTATTCCTTACAATGCTCAACGCATTAAAAGTCACCACCACGCTGCAGCAGGTCAGAAACTTACCCGGTAGGTTTCATGAGTTAAGGGGTTACAGAAAAGGGCAATGGGGCTGCGACTTAGACCTCCTTTATAGGCTGGTCTTCACACCCCACAAAACCCCATAACCTTCCGGCGACTTCTCCTGCAAGGGACGTTACCCCCCTTTGCCAAGCTATCGAACGCAAATCAAGAAATGTTGCGTCAACAAACCCGTAACGTAAACTGCCTTCGGAAGTGAGAAGTTACGAGAAAGATCTTTGCTATAAGAAACGACTAACCCCATAACCTTCCAGATGGCTTCTCCTGCAAGGGACTTACCCTTCTAAATGCCAAGCCACAAAGTGCGACACAAGAAATGTTGCGTCAACAAACCCGTAATATCAACCGCCTTCGGAAGTGAGACGTTACGAGAAAGATCTTCGGTATAAGAAACGACTAACCCCATAACCTTCCGGCGACTTCTCCTGCAAGGGACGGTGCGCGCCAAGAAGCTTAGGTCCTTGCATTTCTCACTTTCTTTTGCCAGAATGCCCACACAACATGGTCATTGTTTTGCTGTTTGGTATATTGCATCTTTAACTAACTCTGTGCGTTTGTTTTGTGGCGGATTTTACCAATATGGTTTGGGATGGTGTTGGCTTGTGGTGCCTTTTCGGCACATGCACAGGTGCGTACCAACCTGAGGGTGCAAAAGCTGCGCGTTGATACTGCTGCTATTACCCTTGATTCAATGAGCATTGTACCAGGTACATTCTCCATTGATGGAGTGCCCGATAGTACCTTTTTACTTGATTATGTTGGGGCTCTTTTAAAATTTAACAAACTACCTGCAACAGATTCAGTCACACTCCGATACCGTACTTTTCCCGCCATACTTACCCGCCCGGTGTATCGCTACCGTTTCGACAGCATCGTGGATTTTTTTAAGGCAGCACCGGTTCGGCCTACAGATCGCTATGGTTCTGCCAACAAGGAGCGTTTTATAGATTTTGGTAACCTGAATTATACAGGCAGTTTTGGCCGGAGCCTGAGTTTTGGCAACAATCAGGATGCCGTGGTCAATTCGCTTTTTAACCTTCAACTCAACGGAATGCTTGGCGATAGCATTGAAGTGGCCGCCGCCATTACCGACAACAATATTCCCATTTTACCAGATGGAACCACGCAGCAACTCAATGAGTTTGATCGCATCTGGCTACAATTTAAAAAACGTCCCTGGGAACTCAATATCGGCGATATCGATATCCGGCAGCAGCCATCTTATTTCATGAGTTATTTTAAAAGACAACAGGGGCTTGCTTTTCAAACCAACATGCAGCTCACTAAAAAAATCAGCAACAAAATGCTTGCAAGTGGTGCCATTGCCAAAGGTAAATTTACCCGAAACATCTTCAATGGGCAGGAAGCCAATCAGGGACCCTATCGGTTGGAAGGCGCCAATAATGCTTTTTTCTTTATCGTATTGCCTGGCACCGAGCGGGTTTTTGTAGATGGTGTAATGCAGCAACGGGGCGAGGATCAGGATTATATCATCAACTACAACACCGCTGAAATTACTTTTACTCCCCGCCAATTAATCAATAAAGACAAACGGATTCAGGTAGAATTTGAATATGCCGACCGTAATTACCTGAACTCATTATTGTTTGTAGGTAACGAATTGAAGGTAGGCTCGAAGCTTGATGTCAATCTTGCTTTTTATGCCAATACCGATGCAAAAAACGCTACCATCAACATCAACCTCGATCAGGAACAGCGACAGTTTTTGAGCGAAATAGGGGATAGCATCAACAAAGCTCTTTACCCCTCAGCCGTACTGGATACTTTCGACATCAATAAAATTTTATACATAAAAAAGGATTCGCTGGTAAACGGGAGCCTCTTGACCATATATGAGTACAGCGCAACGCAGGCAGCAGAAATGTTTAGCCTTTCTTTTGCTCAGGTTGGGGCAGGCAATGGCAACTACGTGCCACTTTTTGACGCGACCAATGGCCGGGCTTTTCGTTTTGTGGCACCGGTAAATGGTGTGCAGCAGGGGGATTATGAACCGGTTCAATTATTGGTTACGCCCAAGCAGCAGCAGTTGGGCACAGCGCTTATCCGCTACCGGCTTAGCAATAAAACCACCCTCCTGACCGAAGCGGCGGTAAGTCGTTGGGATATCAACCGGTTTTCTTCACGGGATAAGGGGAATGATCTTGGTACCGGTATCAAAATACAGTTGGAAGATGCCCGTGGGGTAAAGCTGGCAGGTAAATCGTTGCAGTTGGAAACCGCTTTTGGATACGAGTATGTGAGTGAAAAATTTCGACCACTGGAAAGACTCCGGAATGTGGAGTTCTACCGGGATTGGGGACTGCCTTTTGAAACCGGAGTAGCTGATGAACAACTCCCATCGCTCCGGCTGCAGTTAGGCGATTCCGGGAGACAAAAATTTACTTATAAGTACAATGGTTACATCAGAAGCGATGGCTATACCGGCAACCGGCACGAGTTGGATCATCAGTTTCAATACCGGGGCTGGCAACTGAACGATGTATTCCTGGTGACGGCTATCGAGGGGAAAGATTTCAACGGCTATTTTCTCCGGCCCCAAGTAAGGCTACAAAAAACATTTGAAAAATGGAATAATTATAGTTTTCAGTTTTCCTACAATCTCGAGCACAACGAATTAAATCAGTCGCTCGCCGATACGTTGTTGCCGGTAAGTTTTTCGTTTCGTGATTGGAATGCTACCATCCGGAGTAATCCCGAAAAAGCAAACCGCTGGAGTCTCAATTGGTTTAACCGTGCTAATCAGCTACCAACGGCCAACGGATTTACGCCGCAGGATGAAAATAATACCTTTACCCTAAACTGGGAACTGCTAAAAAACCCAAAACATCAATGGCGAATGGTGGCCACTTATCGAGATCTGAAAGTGAAAACAACTTTGCCTACTACCCTGCAACCCGAGCAGAGCCTGCTTGGCAGGGCGCAATATCAGATGAATATTTTCAAAGGAGCGCTTACTGCCAATGTTTTGTACGAGCTTGGGGGAGGGCAGGAGCAACGGCGCGATTTCCGGTATTTTGAAGTGCCTGCAGGACGCGGAGAATTTCAGTGGATTGATTACAACAACGATGGCGTGCCTCAACTCAACGAGTTTGAAGTTTCACCCTTTCCCGATCAGGCCAAATACATTCGGTTGTTTACCCCCACCAACGATTTTATAAGGGCCGCTTACAATACTTTTAATTATTCCATCAATTTTAACCCAAGGCTTTTGTGGCGTAACAGTAAAATTCCTTTGCAAAAATTTCTGTCGAGGTGGTCGGCACAATCGGCTTTGCAAACCAACCGAAAACGGCAAAATACAGGCAGCTTTCAGTTCAATCCTTTTCAGGATGACGTAACAGATACTTCGCTCATTGCGCTAACGGTAAATGTGGCCAATACCCTTTCCTTTAACCGTTACAGTACCTCTTGGGGGGTAGATCTTACACAGGTTAGAAACCTATCCCGATCTTTGCTTACCTATGGATTCGAAACCCGGGAGGTGAAGGACTATGCACTCAGGATCCGTAAAAATTTTGGTAAAAAATATACTTCAGAATTGGCCACAAGAACCGGCACCAATGAATTGATTACCCCCAATCCAAAATTTGATAACCGCAATTATAATATCCGTTCTTACTCCATGGAGCCCAAGCTTACCTATACGAACGGAACCGTTTTCAGATCGGTATTGGGATATAAATATGACCGTAAAAATGCAGATACCCAATCAGATAAACAAAATGCAACCATCAACAGCTTTTCTATAGAATCGAAGTTTAATGTGGTGCAACGCAGTATTCTTACAGGTAAATTTACTTATTCGCAAATTGAATTTAACGGCCCGACCAACAGCACAGTTGCCTTTATTATGCTCGATGCCTTGCAACCCGGGCGCAATCTGCTCTGGAACTTTGAGTTTACCCGGAGACTCGCCAATGCTTTTGAGGTAACTTTTAATTATGAGGGTAGGGCAGCGGGTAGTTCAAGGACGGTACATATTGGCCGCGCATCTCTAAGGGCAATCCTTTAGGTCTTTTTAAAAACTTTGAAAAAAGGGTATTTGAAAGATAGGTTGATTTATACAAAACAAAAGGTCAGCCCAATGGACTGACCTTTTAGTATTATGTTATATATCTTTTGATATATCTATCCATGAAAGGCAATTCGTGAGCACGTTTACCGGTTTCCTTTTCACGATTCACTTAGCACTAGTTAATAATATCAGCGATTAGAACAAGCCGCCTTTTTTCAGACTACGGGTGCTTTCTCCAATCTTGAAACCATTGTTATAGATTTCAATTTTGTAGTTCCCCTCAGAAAAGTCTTTATCATTTTTCCAGTCAAAACTAACCGGCATGCTTTTGCCACCTTCAAAGTTTACTGATACTTTCGAGGTAAAGGGCTGACTGCTACCGTCTCTTTTTACAAACTCGTCGTCATTGCTATAGGTAATTACATTACCAGCCGGATTGGTAATCACTACAAAAAGATCTTTAGGTCCGGGCTGCGCAATTCGGTTATCGTCAATATTGAAATTAATACGCAACTTATCTGCTCTTCTAGCCTTGGTGGTTTCTTTTTCTTTTCCACTATTTTTAAGATTCAGTGCTACAATATTGATATTACTGGCACGCATGGTGCTTGCAACGTCTTTGGTATTAGACAATTCCTTTTTTACATTTTCTTTTTCTTCAGTAGTAGTAGCAAGATTTTGCTCCACCTGCTGCTTTTCTTCCGTTATTTTGGAATTGGTTTGTACGAGGTCGGAGTTTTCCCCTTTCAGTCGATCAACTTCTTCGGAAAGGCCTTCAATTTTTCCATTGAGTTCCTTTATCATTTTGCGTGCTCTCGAAAGATCAGAGGCTGTTGCGTTTTTATTAGAAAGGATTTTTCCGATTTCCATTTTCATTTTAGCGATCTCGGTATTGGTGGTTGAAAGGTTTTCGTTCAGATTTTCGTTTTCTACCATGAGCGAGTCTAATCTGAACAGGGAAGCGTCGTAAAGATCCTTCACATTAGTGAGTTCAGAACTTACGGCAACATTCTGGCTTGTGAGATTGGTTTCTGCCTCGTTAGACTTTTTATTATTGAAATAAAAATATCCCCAAGAAACCAGCAATGCTGCTACGAGCAAACTGTATATCAGAATCCGGTTGTCTTTTTGTTTTGTCGGTTGATTGTGTTGTTCCATGTTTTTTCTTTTTATTATGTTGGTTGGTTATACAAACATAAGCGAACCTGTTATTCCAACACCTGATCTTAAAATGTTAAAAACTTTGTTTAACAAAGCTGTTTATGTTGTTTTCCTTTGTATTATGGCTGTTGAAAAAATTCTTCAAGACTTTAAAAAAGGGCAGTTTAAACCTATCTATTGGCTTGAAGGAGAAGAGCCATTCTTCATCGATCAAGTAATGGATTATGCCGAAAAAAAGATTCTTAATGAGTCAGAAGCGGCTTTCAATTTAACAACTTTTTACGGACGAGATGCCGATTGGGCTGATGTAATCAATGCCTGCAGACGTTATCCTATGTTTGCTGAACGGCAAGTAGTTGTGCTTAGAGAGGCGCAAACCATGCGGGAAATCGAAAGACTCGAGTCCTACATGGAAAACCCGCTGAATAGCACCATACTTGTAATAGGCTATAAAGATAAGAAACTTGACGGAAGAAAAAAACTGGCTCAATATCTCAAAAAAAAGGGAGAGCTGATTACCACCAAAAAGCTTTGGGACAATCAGTTACCCGAATGGATTACAGGATTATTAAAGGATAAAGCGTTGACCATGGAACCGAAAGCTATACAGCTTTTAGTGACCAATATTGGCAATGATTTGGGCCGAATTGCCAACGAAATCAATAAAGTTACCATCAACCTCGAAGGCAGAACCTTTATTACCCTCGATGATATTGAGAAGTTTGTAGGTATCAGCAAGGAGTACAATGCATTGGAACTACAGTCCGCAATTACGAATCGTAACCTCACCAAGTGCCTGCAGATCATTCAGTATTTTGAGGGGAACCCCAAATCATTGCCCATTCAGCAACTTTTGCCTTCTTTGTATAGCTTTTTCAGCAAAGCCTATATCATTTTTGGGGTAACTACCAACAATGAGTATGAATTAAGTCAGATATTAGGATACAAGGGTCCGAATCCCTATGTAAAAGACATTATTCAATGTGCCCGTAATTTCCGGCAAAAAGGGGTAGAGGATGCTATAATGCTTTTGCATGAGTACAATTTAAAAAGCATTGGTATTCACTCCAGCAGTGCAACTTCTTCGGCCTCCTTGCTTAAGGAGATGATTGTAAAAATGATTTATATAGCCCCAGCTAATTCCAAACCAAATTAAGGTTTATTTTGAAGCATTTTCCGGGCTTCCAGTGCATCTTTGCCTAACTGTTCTTTCAGGGCATCAAGCCCTTCAAATTTTATTTCGCCCCGCAAACGGTCGTAGAAAAATACCCTTAAGACTGCTCCGTATATTTCCCGGTCAAAGTCAAAAAGGTTTACCTCTATGGTTCGGGTTGTGCCGTCTACTGTTGGTCGTACGCCAATATTCATCATGCCTGAAAGAAGGAAAGGTTCATTTTTTCTATTGCCGGGATCCCTTCCTTCGCCTTCATATAGCGCTGCTTTTACTGCATATACCCCATTGGAGGGTACCAGTTTTTCCACATCATTCAGCCGGATATTGGCCGTAGGGTAACCAATGGTTCTCCCCAGTTTTTTTCCCTCAACAATGGTGCCTTCCAGAAAATAAGGATATCCTAAAAATTCATTAGCTTCTGCTACGCTGCCGTTGTGTAAGGCCTGCCTTATTTTAGTACTGCTGATAGTGATATTATGCAATACTTTTTCAGTAATCTCATGAATGCGATAGCCATGTTTATTTTTAAGCGCTTCCAGTAACTGATAATTACCTTCCCGGTTATGCCCGAACCGGTGATCGTAACCAATGATGATGGTATGCGGCTGAAATTGGCGAACCAGAAAGTTTTCTACATAATCGAGAGCCGACTGCGAAGCAAATTCCTCCGTAAAAGGAACGATAACCAAATGATCAATACCTGCCTGCCGGAAAAGTTCAATGCGCTCCTCCAGGGTATTCAATAGCCGGAGTTCATGCCTCTGATTCCCTACAATCCTGCGTGGATGTGGATGAAAGGTGATGAGGACCGTTTCTCCCTTAGCAGCTTTAGCAGTCTTCTTTAATTGTGCTATTATCTGACGATGGCCCGTATGTACACCATCAAAAGTGCCAATAGTTACTACTGCATTGGTAAAAGAGGGGAGTAAATCAGAATACCGGTGAACCTGCATGCATATATTTTTGGCATGCAAAAGTAATGGAAAACAGTTGGGTGCGAATTCTGCTTTGGTTGCCCGTATTTTGGCACTTACATTTGCGCTTAACTTAAAGGTGCAGGGTCAGGCGTTCCCATTGCAAAATACCCCGATATTGTAAAATTCTTAAATCATGGATCAATCACTATATGCGCAAAGAGGGGTTTCGGCTCAAAAAGAAGAGGTGCATGCAGCTACTAAACACCTCGATCAGGGCTTGTATCCCAGGGCTTTTTGTAAGATTTATCCCGATTTACTTGGTGGTGAGGCTGATTGGGTGAATGTTATGCATGCCGACGGGGCAGGAACCAAAAGCATCCTTGCCTATCTCTACTGGCGCGAAACAGGTGATATCAGTGTTTGGCGGGGTATTGCTCAGGATGCCATCGTTATGAATCTTGATGATCTCCTTTGTGTCGGCATTTATGATCAGATTGTATTTAACAGCACCATTGACCGAAATAAAACCCGTATACCAGGCGAAGTGATCCGTGAAGTAATAGAAGGCTCCCAGCAATTATTTGATACTTTGAAAGCATTAGGGATTCAAATCAGTTTTCTTGGTGGCGAAACCGCCGATGTAGGCGATGTGGTCCGCACCATTGCTGTGAATGGCACCATGACTGCAAGATGGCCTAAGAATAAACTGATCACCAACGAAAAAATAGCTCCCGGCGATGTGATTGTTGGTTTTGCCAGTTATGGACAGGCTACTTATGAATCCGCCTATAACAGCGGACTTGGCAGCAATGGATTGACAAGTGCCCGCCATGATGTTTTGAGCAAACATTATGCGGATTTTTTTCCGGAAACCTACGAGCCCAAACTTCCTCCCGAAGTTGTATATATTGGTAAGCACCTGCTGAGTGATCTTGTTATGGACGAAGCGCATTCAATCGGGCAGTTGCTCCTGAGTCCCACCCGCACTTTTGCACCATCTTTGCGCCATTTGTTGCAAAATCATTTTGAGAAAATTCATGGACTGATCCATTGCAGCGGTGGCGGGCAGACCAAATGTTTAAAATATATGCCACAACCACTTAAAATCATCAAGGACAACCTTTTTGAACCACCTTATATTTTTGAACTGATTCAGCAAAGCAGCGGATCTGACCTGAAAGAAATGTATCAGGTATTTAATATGGGATGCCGGTTAGAAGTATATTGCAAACCAGAGGATGCTGAAGTGATGATTGCTGCCGCCACTCAATTTGGCATCGAAGCACAGGTAATCGGCAAGGTAGAAGCGGCTGAAACGACATCGCTTGAAATCAGAACCAAGGGGGAAACCATCCACTACGTCTCCTGAATAATTAACCATTTGTGTGAATTTCCATTTCACAGTACTTTATTAAATTTGTCTATTCCTTTATTCAACTAAAACATATATGTCAGAAACAATTGTAATGCTTAAAAGCGTAAATATATATCAGGGCAGTTCTTTAATCCTCGAAGATGTTAACCTCGAAGTAAATAAAGGGGAATTTGTGTACCTCGTTGGAAAAACAGGTACTGGAAAATCTTCCCTGCTGAAAACGCTTTATGGAGATTTGACACTGAAAGAGGGTGAGGGTATAGTAGCAGGTCATGATTTGCGTAAATTAACCTGGAAAACTGTTCCTTTTCTGCGTAGGGACCTCGGTGTGGTATTTCAGGATTTTCAGCTTCTTACAGATCGGAATGTAGAGCAGAACCTCCGTTTTGTGTTGAAAGCCACCGGTTGGAAAGATGAGGCGAAGATGAAAACCAAGATGGATGAAGTGCTTGATAAAGTAGGGTTAAAAGGAAAAGGCTTTAAAATGCCATTCGAGATGAGTGGAGGCGAACAGCAGCGCGTAGATATTGCCAGGGCACTTTTAAATGAGCCTAAACTCATTCTGGCAGATGAACCTACCGGTAACCTCGATCCTGAAACCACCGACGAAGTGATGCAGCTACTTAGTAATCTGTGCAAAGATTTTGGGGCAGCACTAATAATGGCCACCCACGATTACAATGTCATTTACAAATTTCCTGCCCGGATTTTAAAAACTGAAAAAGGAAAAGTGTACGATAGCCTGAAGCACGCCAAGCAGCCTGAATAAAAGGGGTGGTTTACTTTATTTAAGTTGGAAGGTAATAGCTTGTATGTGTCTGTAAATCACTGGTTTGTTTAATTGAATAGCAGGTTCCCATTTGGGGCTTTTGCGGATCAGTTTAACGGCCTCTTCGGCCAGAAGTTTGTCTACATTTCCAAGAGCTTCCACTTCGGAAACTTTGCCTTCTTTGTCAATAATAAATTGAACCCGTACAATAGCCTCAATATTATTGTCGACGGCCTTGGAAGGATACCTTACATTTTTGGATATGTAAAGCGACCATGCCCTGATACCACCAGGAAAAACAGCGGGTTTTTCATAAATACAAGTTCCGGGCAATACCTCGGTTCCCGATTCATTGAAACATTCGGTCTTGGTGATGGAATCCTGAAGGTATTCTAATTGCATGAGCCGGGTTCCGTCTTCCCGTTTCAATATCCAGGATTCTTCTCTTTTACCTTCTCTTAATCTGCCCAACATTCTAATTTTCCCGCCTGGGTAATATTCCTGTGCAATTCCATTGCCCCATTCGTCCGTAATACTTATTTCTTCCAGTTGCCCATTGTCAAAAAACTGGAAGCAACTGTCGGTAGGATATCCTTTTCTATACCGGGCATTCATTTCTTGCTGCCCATCAGCATACCAGCTCATAAAAACCCCTTCCCGCTTATTATCAACAAAATTACCAGAATCTTTTAGCATTCCATTTGTGTGAAAAGTCATCCATCGACCACTCATTTCTGTCAGATTTTCATCCTTATAAAGTGCATCACGCACTAAAACCCCGCTTATACCATCATACAGGTTTTCATGCCATTGCTCCTTTTCGGGCCACCATTTACGGATATATTGTGCGCCATTCAGATTGATGATGGTACCGCTTTGGTCCACCCGTGCATATAGCGTATCCTTTTCTGTTTTGTAGGGACTGTTGTAAATAGTACTTTTTTTCTGCGCTAGTAAGGGTGTAGCAGCCAAAAATAGCAAGGCAAAGAAGAAGGGGGATTTCATGATTGATTATTGAGTTATACGGTAAATAGGATACCGCATATATCCGGGTTCAAAATAAGGTGAATTTTGGTATACCCATTGCAGGATACGAGAACTATTTTTTGCAAATTCAGGCTCAACGGCTTTTTTGGCTTCAAGGGCAGCTCTTAAGTCTGGATTTTTCTTCAACCAGTCCGCCGCAACCTCCTCCCAACGGTAGTTGCTGTAGCCTTCTTTTTGTTGTAAAATAGCATCAAAATAATTCCAGCTGAAATAACTGTCTGGTCCTTCGGGTTCCAGCATTTCTACCAGAAAACGACTGCCAGGTTGTTGGGTATAAGCAATAAAATCCCCTTTAAGTAAGTTCACTATTTCCATGCTTTTTTCTGTTTCCACCTTATTAAGCCTGAAGTGCCCTTCATATGGCCGGGTAGATGCGGTATAATTTTTTATACGGTAAACTTCCAAAATCATGGAGGTATCCTTTCCAAGTGGTTGTAAATCAATACCATTACGCCGTAATTGTTCGTGTACCTTATGCCAGCCTTGCGGAATTATATAAGCTTTGGGTTTATCTATATACTGCACAGGTTTGAAGTAATTAAAAAAGCGGACAGGAGCATCAAAGGGCTTATCTCGCCGGTAAAACATCCGGGGCAAACCGGTTACCTCGCTTATGGTCGTGTCGCGTTGGTATCCCTTAAAGGTAAGCATGGAACTTTTTTTGGTGTCAGGTTCAAAGCTTAAGGGAAACTGCTTTTCTGTGAGTATCGCTTCTCTTTGTTTTTTTCGGATGGCTATCAGGCTTTCTGCCTTTTCTGATGCAACCTCTGCAATAGTCACCATCAGGTCATAAGTGCTTTTTACCCGCTCTTTGTAAGGCTTAAGCATATGGGTTTCGGGTACAAAACCAATGGTTTGAAATAAGGCAGCATAGCCTGAGGAATACCTTGGTGGGTCATAAAACTGTGTCATGCCCTTGTTAAGATCATAGGCATTGAAATTGACATAAGGAAAAAGATCCCAGCTTTTTTGTTTCATACCTTTATAAATGGCAGGTTCAAAATCGCTCCGCAGCCATTCTCCTAACTCAGGTCCGAGTTTGTCGTATTGAGTCGTTAGCAGGGTCATGGTATGCTGAAAGTCTGCTCCATCGCTTACATGGTTGTCAATGAGTATTTCAGGATCGAGGTAATGGAAAATTTGGGCAAACGTCGCAGCATTGCGGCTGTCGGTTTTGGTAAAATCGCGGTTTAGATCGAGGTATTGGGCATTGCCCCGGAAACCATACTCCTTTGGGCCATTTTGGTTAACCCTACTATAAGGCCCGCGGTTGAGGGCACCTCCAATATTGTAAACCGGAATAATGGCCATGCAAACCATCGGGTCGGGCTTTATTTTCCCTGTGGCAAAATCTTTTACCAATAAAAGCGAGGCATCTGTACCATCAGGCTCTCCGGGATGGATGCTATTGTTGACGAGGATCACTACTTTTTTTTGTACATGCCATTGCTTAGGATCAAACTGACCATCGCTGCTAATCAGCACAAGGTGCAGCGGATAACCGGCATCCGTTGTCCCTATAGATTGGAAATGTATATAAGGACTTATCCGGCTAAGCGAATCCAATAGGGCTATGGCTTGTGGGTAGGTAGCACTTTCAAGTCCATCTGATTTTTCAAATGGCGTTATGAACTGGCTTTTTACCCAGAAACATGGAAATAAAATAAAAATGAAAAAGAAAAATCTGGTCATATTAACAAACGGTAAAAATGTTATAAAAAGAATATTACATAGCCTCTTTAGGGATATGCATGGTATTTGCATCCTGCAAAAGCGTTAATTTGCTGTAAATAACCTACAAATACCAATATAAAAATGCGCTTCCGTTCAATTTTTAAAAAATTAGGGTTGCTTGTACTGTTGATATCGGTATTGGCTGGCGCTGCCCATTTGTATTTGTATTACCGGGCAGGAGCATTGTTAAAGGCTTTTGTGGAGGATGTAAGCAATGGAGAGTATACCGTAAATTCTAAAAAGCTACGACTAAGTTATTTCCCTTTAAAAATAAGGGCGACCGGTATTTTTCTTTATCCTTTAAAAAAAGGGGTGCTTACCCGTCGTTACGAAATAAGGGCCGATACTGTTGAATTACGACTGAATGCACTCAGCCCCCTCCTTTTTTACAACGTACTGGAAGTTAAAAATGTGCGGATTGTCCGGCCCTTTGTAACGGTGGAATCCGATGGAGAAAATGTAAGTAAATCAGAAGCTCAATTTAATATTCCTTTACAGGAAATTCAGGATGGATTACTACAGGGGCTGACACAGTTTCAGGTAGATAAATGCGAAATCATAGATGGGGGTTTTCGGGTAAAAAGAACCGATGTGGCCAAAGTATTGTCGGTAAATAATATAGATCTAACCATCGACAGCCTGCTTGCTGCCAAAGAGGGAATGCTCGTCTCTGGAAATGACACCCTGATTGGGCACCTAACTTTAAGACTCAATAATCCTGTTATCGAGATTCCTGATTCGAACTATTTGGTGGATGTGGACAAACTTTACGTCAATACACGGGAAAATATATTCAGCATCGAGGAACTACGTTTCTCTAAAAATAAAGTGGGCAATGCTTATGATACCCTGCAATTATCAAGCATTGAATTGCGGGGGTTAAACTGGCTATTATTCCTCAAAAATGGGATTGTGGAATTGGATAGTGTGCGGGTGAAAAATGGAATTGCTCAGTTTGACCTAAGCGACCGGTTGCTGTTTGAACGGAAGGAAAAAGGCCGTACCGAAGAAATCGGATCTGTTGAAGTTCCTTTGGTACTGCACAATGTGACCATAAACCAAGTGGATTATAAACTGCGAAGCAAACGAAAGGATGGGTTATTTACCATGACGCTGCAAGGGGATAGTTTACAGGTACGAGATTTTAAATTGCTCGATACCCTTTCCCCAAAACTTACACTAGGGTCGCTTTCGTTAAATGTCCGTAATTATTCCGATGGGGATGATAAGAAAACTTATCGCGGAGGATTTGATAGAATGCTGATCAACACAAACAACCTTGAACTGAGGAATTATGAGTTGATTCCTTTAAAAAACGCTGCTTTTGGGCCTAATAATCGGTTATTGATTCCTGTTTTACAATTACAGCGTTATGATCTGGAGCAGCTTTTAAAAGGTCGGTTGGTGGCAGATAGGGTGCTTTTGAATAAACCGGAATTGGTGATTGATATTGCCCGAAGAAAAAAAAGTGATAATGGACAGGGGGCCGCTGCATTTTTTGACTTTCTAAAAAATAAAGTAAAACCGGTTCTTGATATTGATATGCTGGATATACGGGAGGCAAGCCTTACGTTGCAACCTCGTAATAAAGCTACCAGCAGTATCCGGATCAGTAACCTGAGCACACAGATTGATGTTCAAAAATTATTGAATGCCAGTTCCGTAAAAGATTTAATTCAGGTTTCTGATGGAATATCTTCTGATGGATTTTTTATTTCAGGATCTAATTTTGATTTCCGGGTTACAGAAGGAATTATCAGTTCCAATGCCGAAGATTTTAAAATGAAAAGACTGCAAGGTACCATCGCTTCCAATTTTGAGATGGATCTTGATGATGTACATATTGTAAGCCGTCAGGGTCAATTGCCTTTCCCGGTAGATGGTTTAATGGACCTGGAAAGGGTAGAAATAGGTTCCGGTGCCATACAGGTAAGAGCGCCCGAAAAGAAGCCTACAGACCGGGAGCCAGCATTGCCACCTGAGTTGTGGGTGGATCACCTTAATGCCAAAAATCTTCAGGTTTTGTATATAGATGCGCAAGGTGCTGCAAGCCAGGCCGAACAACTGGATCTGAAAACGCAGAATCTCTTTATCAAAAGCAAAGAAATATCATGGCTTGAAGCTTTTTTAGCCGGTAGTTCACTGAGTAGCGGTATCGATAATATTAGTTTCAGGATGGGCCGTTGGACGGCTCAGATGCCAGGAAAAGTAAGCCTCTATGATGCACAGGTGTGGCCTGCCGTTATGGGTTCACCTGGAGTAACTGCCAACTTTCCAGCGGTTCATTTCAATACACCGGTTCAGACCATTGATTGGAACCCAGATCTCATCAGGAATTTAGTGTTGGAAAACCCAACCATTCGATGGAAAACAAATGATTCATCTCGGCAGATGGGAGGTAGCCCTGTCCTTCCTGATTTCTTTCTTAATCGTTTGACAATACTCAATCCGGATATTTATGGATTTTTGTCCTTCGAAAAACAAAAGCATGCCATTGAATGGAAGGGAGGGAGAATACTTCTCGAAAATTTACGATTGAAACCGGATACCCTGCAGCCGGTTCAATTAGATCGGGTGGATGTACAAATCCCCAAACCTACTATTGAAATAGATAGCAATTGGACCTTGCAACCTGCCAATATTCGGTTTTTAGGAAGCAATATAGGTTGGTCTTCACAAAAGGGTGCTACAGGTACCATCGATTCTTTATTGGTCAAGGGTATTGGGGGTATACCGCTTTTAAAAAAAGACAGTACCAGTATCATTATGAATTTTGCAGGGATTTCTGACTGGCAATTTCCGTTTAGTTTCCGGGATAGCCTTGCCATGCGACTTTCGCAGGGACCCAATTGGTGGGTCGGCGGTGGTGATATGAGTGCTACCACAGCTGACTATAACATTAAGATCCATAATTTTTCAGCGGCCCGGAAGGGACTTAGTTTCCGTTTCGACAGCCTGACCATGAAACCCCCGGTTGGAATAGAGGAGTTTTACAAAGCAAGCGCTTATGAAAAAGACTATATAGAAGTAAAGCTTGGACCCACGTTGATGGAGGGTGTAAGACCTGCCAATGCCACTTTCGATGGCGCATTTATTAAACATGTTACCACCAATGGATTTGATATTACAGCACGGCGAAACAGAGACTTACCCAATGATACGGTTTCTTACAGACCCCTTTTGGCAGACCAATTAAAAAAAATAGGCTTCCCTTTTGAAGTAGATACCTTTTCTGTGCAAAATGGAAACATCCGCTACGAAGAATCTGGTCAGAAATTCGGTGGGGTAGCACTTGTTTATTTCGATCAGGTAGCAGGAGATATTTATCATCTAAGCAATAAGCAAACTCCTGTATGGGATAGTTTGAAAACCAATCTTTACGCCCGTTTTATGGGTGCCGCACCTATGTACCTCCGCTACCATCAATCTTATTTGGATTCTATGCAGGGCTTCTGGTTGCGGGCAAGCACGGGCAATTGGTCGCTTGTGGCCATCAACCCGCTGGTAAGGCCGCTTGCTTCCATCGAGTTTACCCGGGGCACTGCCGATAGCATGTATCTCGATGTAATTGCCAACCATCAATTTGCCTTTGGCTATATGGGTTTTGATTACGAACGAATGCGGGTAGCTCTCTTAAAAAAAGGCACAGAACGAAAATTTCTGCTGGCCGCCCCAGCCAATTTTTTTACTAACCTCATTTTAAGAAGCCATAGCGATGGAACTCCACGTCCTCTTTATGTACAAAGAATGCAAGACAAAGGAACTTTTAATTATTGGGCCAAAATACTCAATGCAGGAATGCAGCATAATTTAAGGGTTCCCGGTAAAGGCAAAAAAGCCCGGCGGTATGAGCGCAAAGAAAAAGCAGCAGACCGAAAGGCTGCTGCTAAAATCAAGAATTAATTTTTGCTTAAAAAAAAGGATTACCACTAAAGCATTGCCAATGATTTTTTAATAATCTCCAGGCATTCTTCCAACTGTTCCCGGGTAATAGTTAGGGGAGGGGCAAACCGGATTTTATCTCCATGCGTTGGTTTGGCGAGTAATCCGTTTTTCTTTAATTGAAGACAGAGTTCCCATGCCGCCTGTTTGTTTTCATGATCAATTACTATAGCATTCAACAACCCTTTTCCACGGACAAGGTGCATGTGTTCGCTTTCCAGTTTATTCAATTCGTCGCGTAGAAATTCGCCCATGAGTGCGGCGTTCTCGGCCATTTTTTCATCCTTAAGTACCTGCAACGCTTCGATTGCAACGGCACAGGCCAATGGGTTGCCACCATAAGTGCTGCCATGCTGTCCGGGATGAATATTCATCATCACATCATCGTCGGCAAGTACAGCACTTACGGGCAATACGCCACCGCTGAGTGCTTTGCCTAAAATCAATATATCTGGCCGTACTTCCTCATGGTCGCAGGCAAGCATTTTTCCGGTACGGCAAAGACCCGTTTGTATTTCATCGGCAATAAACAAAACATTGTATTCGCTGCAAAGCCTTCTCACCCCTTTTAGGTAGCCTTCATCTGGCACTACTACACCGGCTTCTCCCTGAATGGGTTCTACCATAAAAGCGGCTACATTTTTGTTTTGCAAACCTCTTTCAAGGTCGGCGAGGTCGTTGTATTCCACCATGTCGAAACCTGGCATAAAGGGACCAAATTGCTCATAGCTTGAAGGATCACTACTGCTGGAAATGGCAGCAAGGGTGCGGCCCCAGAAATTGTGTTTGGCAAAAAGTATTATTGCTTCGTTGTCAGGAATCCCTTTTTTAACATATCCCCAGCGACGTGCCAGCTTTACAGCCGTTTCGCCTCCTTCTACACCTGTGTTCATCGGCAGCACCTTATCGTAACCAAAATAGTTGGTAATATATTCGGAGTATTCCCCGAAGAGGTTGCTGTGAAAAGCACGGCTTGTCAGGGTAAGTTTTTGGGACTGCTTAATCAGGGCGTCAATAATACGTGGGTGACAATGCCCTTGATTTACAGCAGAGTAACCGCTTAAAAAATCAAAGTACCTGTTGCCATCGACATCCCATACAAAAACCCCTTTGCCCCTTTCGAGCACCACAGGCAGCGGATGGTAGTTGTGGGCACTATAGGCCATTTCGAGATCGATATATTTTCGAGAATGGGCAGAAATTGCCATAGCATCTGATTGCATCATAGAATGAATATTTAGGTGAAACAAAACCTTGTTTCGAACAATGAAATAGAAAATAAAAGAAAATGGTTGAACGGAAAACACGAACCCTTAACCGTTTAAAAACGGCTCAACAACACGAGTGATCTAAAAAATCGAGGTTGCAATAGAGAAACAATATGTTGGGAGAAATAGAAATAACTTAATTATTAGACTGCAAGATACCGGGTTTCTCCTTTTTTTCATAAAAAAACCTCAATTTCGAGCTTGTGAAAGGTATCCAACAACTCATTCTTACTGGTTTTTTAACGATTTTTAGTCTGGCAGCGGTCTCAGCTCAGGAAATTTTGATTACAGAAACACCTGATACACTGGTAAAGGCCTTGCCAGAAGTAAATCTTACACCGCTCAGCGAAATTGATATTCCGGTGAGCATTGCACTTAAAGCCGTTTACTTGTGGGCCAACAGATTTGTAGATACCATGTACGCTTCACCTGATTATCCCAAGGGCTGGGTGGAAGATGGCTGTTCTGTCCGTTATCAATACCAGTTTAAACGAGGGCCCTTTTCGTTTCGGGCCACCAACAATGTATTAGTAGCCAAGTACACCGGTTATTATGGAGTTCGGGGCAGTACCCGTATTTGTAGCCCTATTGGTAATTCCCCTTGGACGCCTCCCTGCAGTTGTGGTTTTGGTACCGAGAAGCCAAGACGCATTGACGCAGGTTTTGCCACCGCCTTCCGGCTCAATCCCAATTATACGCTTGGCGTAAATGTAAGGATGACCGAACCTGCTGCGCTGGATAAATGCTCGATTTGCTTTTTTGGAAAAGATATCACTACCACTGTTGCCGTGCAATTGAAAACCGAGATGCAGGCTTCTATGAGCGAAATGCAAAAGCAATTGCAAACCTTTAGTATGAGACCTTACCTGCAAACCATTTGGGATACACTGCAGGTGCCTTATGCTATGCCCGGTTTTGGGTATCTTGGTATGCAGCCCGAAGCGATTCGCATCAGTCAAGCTGTCCTGCGCAACGATAGTATGTTTTTCAGCATCGGGCTAAGTGCGAGACCTGAATTAAAAGCTGATGCTGCCTTTAATAGAAAACCTTTGCCTGCCATTACCGACTTTTCCCGTAGAGGTGGTTTTTCCTTAAATCTGGCTCAAACTTTGCCTTATGATTCGCTAAATACTGTAGCCAACGAACAGGCTGCCGGTAAAGAATTTACTGCAGGAAAAGGTCTTTTTAAGAAGACAGTTCGCATTGACTCCTTGAAGCTCTTGGGGGGTGGTGAAAAGATTTTTATAAAGGTGTATTTGTCAAAGGCCATTAAGGGTATGGTCTATCTGGAAGGAAAATTGTTTTGGGATGCCGAAAAGCAATTTCTGGAAATCACAGATTTGAAATATGAAATTAAAACAAGACAGGTGCTGGTGCGTTCGGCCGCTTATTTGCTGGATGGTACCATCGAAAAAAAGTTGAAAGAGTACACCCGGTTTGACGTTGCTGCCCGGGTAAATGACCTGAGTTTGCAATTACATGAACAAATGAACCGCGAAATAGCACCCGGTATAAAAGCAACCGGATTGATAAGTATGCTAAAAGTAGACAAACTGATTGCTCAACCCGGTGGGATCTATGTTGCCGGTACTGCGCAAGGAAAGCTGAATATAAATATTGATGCCGCTATCCTGATTGCCCAATATTTTCAATAATGGACATCTCTACAAATCGCTGATAGTGTGTTATAAAATTGGCAGGCCTTGTCGGAGTAGTTTTTTAAGGAGCCCTAATATGATTATTCGATAGAGGCACCCCGAAATGCAAAATATTTTTGCATGAGGTAGCTGAAAGTGACTACTATCCCTACATTAATAATCTGGGCAATGGTAGGGTAGAAATGAAGGAACTCCACCATGATTTTCAGATTGATATAATTAAGGCCAAGGCTGCCGATAGTACTCAGGAAATACCGGAATAGCTGGTGTCTCTTTTTTAAGAAGCTGTCCGTAAAAACCACATACCTGGCAAGGTAAAATCCAATAAGAAAGGTAAATACAAAAGAAAAAAGCAGCGCCGCGGTATGTGGTTTGATCGTGATAAAGACGATTTCCACCAATTTTTTTTTAAAGATATAATTGTAAGCTATAAAAAAAAGAAAAACACCAAAAACAGTATTACCTCCCCCACAGGCAGCATATCGGAAGGTTTGGAAATCCATCCATCTCCTGAACAGGGGGTAAAAAAACTCTAATATGCGTGTGATAAGCGCTGAAACCATAGCAAAAGGACTGCAAAGGTAAATGGATTGCGCTACTTTTGCCCCCCGAAATGTTCGGATACCGGTTAACAGCCTTGGTTGTACTCCGATTATCCTCTAAAAGTAAAAGAAAAATATGCAAGTTGCAGAAATCATACGGCAGTTAAGCAAGCAGGCTATGCAGGCTTTGTTCTCTATAGATATCGAAAACAATCCACCATCCATTCATGAAACGAAACCTGAATTTGAGGGAGATTATACGCTGGTGCTTTTTCCTTATGTAAAGCAAATAAAGCAAAGCCCCGAAGCTATAGGTAAAGCCATCGGAGACTGGATGCTGACAAATGCTGCCGAAACAATCTCCGGCTACGAAGTGGTAAAAGGCTTTTTGAATCTTGCTGTTTCAGAGGCCTATTGGATACAATTTATAACGGATATAAAACCCGAAACAGTCGGGATACTGCCTGCTAATGGTAAAAAAGTAATGGTGGAATACAGCAGTCCCAATACCAACAAGCCCTTACACCTCGGCCACCTGCGTAATAATTTTCTTGGTTGGAGTGTAGCTTCTATTTACGAAGCCAACGGGTATGAGGTGATGCGCACCTGTGTGGTAAACGACCGCGGTGTTCATATTTGTAAAAGCATGCTGGCATGGAAAAAATTTGGGAAGGGCGGTACACCTGCTTCTACTGGTTTAAAAGGTGATCATCTTGTGGGTGATTTTTATGTGCAATTTGAGAATACTTTGCGGGAACAGGCAGCTGTAGTTCTTGAAGAACTAACCAACGGAAATACGGATTCAATTAGGGAAATCAATCAGCAGGAAAAGGCACAAATACTTTTGCAAAAATGGGAGACAGCAAAGGGGAATACCGAAAAAGAAAAGGAACTAAAGGCAGACTTAATGGAATTGGCAAGGTATAACACGCCGATTATGCTGGAAGTGAGGGACATGCTTTTGAAATGGGAAAAGGGTGATCCGGAAACAATGGAATTGTGGAATAAAATGAATGGTTGGGTGTATGAAGGATTTGAGCAAACCTATGCAAGAATAGGCACCCATTTTGATAAAATTTACTATGAAAGCAATACTTATTTATTGGGTAAAAAATATGTAGAGGAAGGGTTGGAAAAGGGCGTATTTTTTCGCAAATCTGATGGCAGTGTATGGATAGACCTTACTGCCGACGGACTCGATGAAAAGCTTGTTTTAAGGAAAGATGGCACCTCGGTTTATATCACCCAGGATATTGGGTTGGCACAACGTAAGTACGCTGACTTCCCAATGGATGAAAGTATTTATGTAATTGGGGATGAACAGAACTACCACATGAAAGTGCTGCAATTAATCTGTAAGCGTTTAGATATGCCATTTGCCAAAGGTATTCATCACTTAAGTTATGGCATGGTGGATCTACCAACCGGCCGGATGAAGAGCCGAGAGGGTACTGTGGTGGATGCTGATGATCTTTGCGACGAAATGGAAAAGGTAGCAGCTGAAAAAACTGCGGAATTGGGGAAGGTGGATGGATTTACAGAACCAGAACTGAAAATACTTTACCATACGCTCGGTATGGGAGCACTTAAGTTTTACCTGTTGCGGGTAGATCCCAAAAAGCGTATGGTTTTCAACCCCGAAGAATCCATCGACTTTCATGGCTTTACCGGACCTTTTGTGCAATACACTTTTGCCCGTATTCAATCGGTTATACTAAAGGCAGGTCTTACACACGAAGAAATGCAGGTAGCCCCTGATGCTGCTTTATTACCCCTCGAGAAAATACAGATTCGTTTATTAGAGCAATTTCCTGAAGTTTTAAATCAGGCATGTTCCGAAATGAGTCCCTCGGTAGTGGCAAACTATGCCTTTGGTGTGGCCAAACAATTCAATACTTTTTATGCATCCCATAGCATTGCTAAAGCAGAGTCCGACGAAAAACGCAAACTCAGGTTGAGAATCAGTTTGTTAACCGCAAGAGTGATCGAGCGTTCCATGCAGGTACTTGGTATAGCTGTTCCGGAAAGGATGTAAACCAAGCTTTAACAAGCAGTTTCCTTACCTATTATTTCAGTTCAAAAACCCAGGTAGTCATAGCGGGGATCTCCATAGTTTGAGACAGATTTGCTGTTGAAATAGCGCCCGTAACTTCCTCGGCCTTTGTAAAACCTGTCGTTCTTTCAGTGTAGTTGGCAGCATTTACTTTTTTGGTTTCGTTGCTTGTATTCATTACAACCATTACAGTTTGCTTTTCATCATATCGGAAGTATACATACAATCCATTTTCCGGTAAGTATTGCATCATACGTCCCGTTTTAATGGCCGAACCATTTTTACGGAAAAGCGCCAATTGCTGAGTGTACCGCTGAAAATCCTTTTCGGGGGACGTCATGCCGGCCCCCGTAAAGGCATTCTTGCTGTCGCCAGCCCATCCACCGGGAAAATCTTTTCTTACAAAACCGTCATTGGGTGAAGTAAATCCGGCCATTAAAATTTCGCCACCATAATACAATTGTGGAATACCCCGACAGGTAAGCAGCCAGGCCATTCCTGTTTTCATTTTTTGTATGTTTTCATCCACTACACTAAAGAAACGTGGAATATCGTGGTTGTCAAGAAAAATCACCAATTTCATAGGATCGGCGTAGAGAAAATCGGTTGAAAGTGTTGAATACAAACGATTTACGCCTTCGGTCCAGCCAAAAGGTTCATTTACCGCCTTTATGATGCCATACATATTGGTTTGAAAGTCGGTGACGGAGGGCAGATTGCTTTTGAAAGGAATAGCAAGCGTATTCTCAGCAAAAAATGCCTGATTAATAACGCCATGAACCCAGGTTTCTCCAAAAATATGCAGTTTCGGATATTCATCGAGCAGCGCCCTGTTACAGCGGTTCATAAATTCCAGATCATTGTAAGCATAGGTGTCAATACGCCAGGCATCAATTCCAAATTCTTCCACTGTCCATAAGGCATGTTGTATCAGAAAGTTTGCTACATATGGATTGTGTTGATTCAGGTCCGGCATTTGTGTGGTAAACCAACCATCCGACATTACCTTTTTATCTTTTTCTGAAGCATAAGGATCCATTAAAACCTGATCCTTAAAAGTGGTATTGGTATATTTCGGCCAGTTATGCAGAAAATCATTGGTGGGTTTGTCCATTACAAATACATGATGCTCATCCACATGGTTGTAAACGGCATCCTGTATCATTTTCAGACCTTTTGCATGCATTTTATCAATAAGCTCTTTGTATTTCTCTTCCCCTCCAAGTCTTCGGTCAATTTTGTAATGATCGGTAAAAGCATAACCATGTTCAGTCCTTTCAGGCCGGTCGTTTTCTAATACCGGATTTAGCCAGAGAGCAGTAATTCCCATTTTCTCAAAATAATCGAGATGGTTGATAATGCCCTGCAGGTCACCACCGTGGCGGTTGAATACCGTATCTCTGTTCAATGATTGATCCCGCATGCCGGCAATGCGGTCGTTAGAAGGATCACCATTCGAAAACCGATCGGGCATGATCAGGTACATGAGGTCTTCGCTTGTTACCCCCTGAGCATATGTGGATCCTTTGCCTTCGCGGCGCGGTTTCAATTCCCAGTTTATGTTGGTTGTTTGTTGTATGCGTTTGTTGCGTACCGTTACTTGTTTTGCCAATTCAATAACAACGGTACCCGGCTTGCTGTTGGGAGCAATGGTTATATCGAGGGCATAGTAATGCTCATTTTCTAACCGGTGCACCCGGTCGAGGGTAATGCCGGGATAATCGATTTTCACTTCCTGCAGGTTAAAGTCTGAGGATGTTCCTCTTACCAATATCTGAACCTTGTTCCATTGCATGGCCGGCCACCAATGGGTAGGGTAGCAGGCGGCTGTTGGTGTGAGAGTTATGGATGTTTTTTCACTATTTTGCGCCAAAAGTTCAAAGCATAATACTGAAAGCATCAGTAGAAAACATAGAGTGCGTATTTTTTGCATTTGTATTTTTTTTTAAACAATCCACCTTCGGTGATATTAATATTTTGCAAGTCCTGTGGTATCCTTTGGGGCTGAAATTCTTAAATAATCATTTAATAAAAAAATTCACAAAACCCAGTCATGTCTTTTGAAAAAGACACTTTTTAAATGTCCTGTCTTAATGCCCTTCGGAAGTAAGAACGACCTTGGCCAATACACCTGCAAGTGCCATACTAACACCGGACAAGGCAATAATACTAATGGCATTGCCACCTAATGCTGTCAATAATAATCCGCCTAAAAAACCAGCTACTATTTGTGGAATGGTGATGGTAGCATTAAAAATCCCCATATAAACTCCTGTTTGTTCGGGAGGAAGCGATGAAGATAGGATTGCATAAGGCATTGCAAGAATTGCTGCCCATGACATACCAATCCCAATCATTGGTATAAATAGCAGGAATTTATTGGTAATAAAAAGCATGGAGATTAAACCAATACCTCCCGCAATTAACGAAAACGAATAGGTAGTGCGCCGACCAAATTTTTCGGCGAGTTTTGGTAAAACCAATGAGTACAAAGCTGCAAATAAACTATAGGCTGCAAAAATTACGCCTGTCCAATTTCCTGCTTCATTAAAGTCTTTGGATGTTGCATCTTTTGTATTCCATATAGTTCCTGCGATTGCATTGGTAGTATACACCCACATAAGGAATAGCGAAAACCAGGAGAAGAATTGAGTAACTGCCAATTGCATCATTGTTTTTGGCATAGATAAAACCAATGACCAAAAGCTTTTTTTAGGCCCCTTGTCTTCTTCGATATTATTATACTTTTTGTATTCATCAGGGGGATACTCTTTTGTACGGAAAGAGGTCCATAGTACGGTGATTAACAATGCTCCGCCACCAAAGTAAAAGGACCAAATAACGGTGGAGGCAACATTATTGCCAGGTGAAGGTTCGTTGGAAACTCCCAGCCAGGTTAGCATAAAAGGAAGCATTGAGCCAATTACCGCACCAGTGTTAATCAGGAAACTTTGAATAGAATACCCTTTGTTGCGTTGGCTATCAGGTACCATATCGCTTACGAGGGCCCGAAAAGGCTGCATGGTTACATTAAAACTTGTGTCCATTAGCAAAAGCATAGTGGCACCAAAAAATAAGGGTGGTAATAAGGCTGCAAAATGTTCTGAATTAGGCATAAAAAACATGGCCGCTGCTGAAACAAACGCGCCACCAAGAATAAATGGGACCCTTCGGCCTAGTTTAGTCCATGTTTTATCGCTGCTTAAACCAACAATTGGCTGTACAATCAAGCCTGCAATAGGCGCCGCTAACCAAAATAAACTCAGGTGATGGGGATCTGCTCCAATAGAGGAAAGTATCCTACTCGTGTTTGCATTTTGAAGCGAGTAACCAATTTGTACTCCTAAAAAACCAAAACTCATATTCCAGATTTGCCAAAAATTTAGCAGGGGTTTCTTACTCCCGGTAGAAGATTTTGCAGTACTCGGTGCAAAGGCCATAGCAATCGTTTATAAATTAGAATATTGAAAATTCCACACTAATGGTGCAATGTATTTAATTCTTTTATTGATTGTGTATTTTTTACGTAAATACCAGAAAACACATAAAAAAAGGCTCTGCTGTGCAGAGCCTTAGGGGTAAATTTTAAACAAACTATTTTTTAAAGCTGAAATCCATTAGGGATTACCGCATTCTTCTTAATCACTACGATGCCATCTTTTATGGTATATAGGGTATGATCGGTAGGTTCGAGGTGATTGCCTCCGATGATTCTCACGTCGTTGCCTATTCGGGCATTTTTATCAATAATGCAGTTTTTCAGGTAACTGCGCTCACCGATACCAACCATAGGAATTCCATTTTCTTTTGCATCAGCAATTTGCTGTATGGTTTCAAAATAGTCAGCTCCCATCATGTAACAATTGATGATGTTTGATCCATGGCCGATCCGGCTCCGGATACCAATCACACTGTTTTCAACCCGGCTTGCATTGATGATGCTGGCTTCGGCGATAATGGTATGCTCAAGTGTAGTGCCACTTATTTTTGCAGGCGGCAACATACGGGCACGCGTATAAATAGTCTGTGATTTATCAAAAAGATTGAATGCTGGCAGGTCATCCGACAATGAAATATTGGCTTCGAAGAAAGAGGCAATATTTCCAATATCGGTCCAATAGCCATCGTACTGATAGCTTGCAACTTTATACTTTTCTATGCTATTAGGCATAATTTCCTTACCAAAATCTGTGGCATCCGGGTATTCTTCCAACAGCAGATCGAAAAGCAATTTGCGGTTGAATATATAAATACCCATACTTGCCAGGTAATTCCGTCCCTGATTTTTCATTAGTTCACCTGTCTCGCTTACCCATTCTGGTAATAGATCTTTGGATGGCTTTTCAATAAAGGAATCAATCATGCCATCTTCCCCAACTTTCATAATGCCAAATTCAGGCGCATCCCGATCATTCACAGGGATGGTGGCAATGGAAATATCCGCACCGCTATCTCTATGTCTATCAATCATTTCCTGAAAATCCATTTGGTACAACTGATCCCCGCTTAAAATAAGGACATACTCACTTTCATGCTGCTGTAAGTGGCGCAGACTTTGCTTTACCGCATCTGCTGTTCCCTGAAACCAACTCGGGTTATCGGGAGTTTGCTCCGCGGCAAGAATATCTACAAATCCACTGCTGAATTGGCTGAATTGATAGGTGTTTTTAATGTGCTTGTTCAGCGAGGCACTATTAAATTGTGTTAAAACCCACATGCGGTTTATATTGCTATTGATACAGTTGCTGATAGGGATATCTACCAATCTGTATTTACCGGCAATAGGAACGGCTGGTTTACTTCTGGTTGCTGTTAAGGGATACAGGCGGGTACCAGCACCACCTCCAAGAATGACTGCAATCGTTGAATTTGCCATTTTTAAACTATTTAGTCGGTTAGCATTTGATAAGGAGAAAAATTTCAAAATAAAAAATTTAAAGATAAATTTGAATATACATTGCCGCACTCTTTTCCCAACTATTATCGATGGCCATCATGCGTTCCCTGGCCAATTGTAAAATTCCTGGTTCTTCATAGTACCATCCTAAAGCTCTGTTGATACTATTGTTAACATCCCAGGCAGTAGGTTCATTAAAAATCAACCCGTATCCTTCTCCCTCCGGGTCTGAGATATCTATTACTGTATCCCTTAGTCCACCAGTATTCCGAACCATGGGTACCGTTCCATAACGTAAAGCATACATTTGGTTCAGACCGCAAGGTTCAACACGACTTGGCATTAAAAGAAAGTCTGCCCCTGCATATAATCGATGCGCCAAAGCTTCATTGTATCCGATATAACATTTAAAATGATCTCCAGAAACTGCTTCGAGGTTTTTAAGAGATATTTCCAGTGCAGGATCTCCGCTCCCTAAGATAAGAAAATTTACCTTCCCCTGATGCATTTCTAATGATTCTGCTACAACTTGTGGCAATATTTCTGCTGCTTTCTCCCCTACGAGCCTGCCAATAAATATAAACAAAGGTAAGGTGGGATCAAGGATGAAATCCTTACATATAGCAATTTTATTAATTTCTTTTCCTTCCTGAACCGATTCAACATCAAAGTTTCCAGTCAGCATTGGATCCGTTTCCGGGTTCCAAACATCATTATCAATACCATTTAATATGCCGATACATTTCTCTTTTTCATATTCGAAGAGTGCTTCCAGCCCATTGGCTGCAAAACGCAACTCCTCCATATAACTTGGACTTACCGTTGTTACCTGATCAGCACATTTTACAGCACTTGCAAGCGGATTAATCCTGCCTTGCCAATCAAGTAACCCCGTTTTCCAGTCATCAAACCAGGGTATCAGGTCTTTTTTGCTCCAATCCATCCAGCCCTGGTATTGCGCGTTATGGATAGTTAAAACTGTTCGAACTTTTGAAAGTACCTGATTTCCAAAACAATATTTCATCATAAAAGGAATCAATCCTGTATGATGATCGTGGCAGTGTAACACATCTGGCTGGTGCTGCCAGCTTTTTAACCAGTCTATAAGGGCAATTTGAAATGACAGAAATCTTTCCGTATCGTCATCATAGCCATATACTTTTTCCCGATCCAGCAAACCATTAATATCAATCAGGTAGAGATCGAAACCTAGTATATTTGTTTTTTCTTTAATGACTGCATACCTGAACCAACTGCTGCCAAGGTAAGTATCTCCTTCATATACGAGTTCCCATTCATTTTCATATAAAAATTTGGTGCGGTACATGGGCATCACCACTTTGGCTAAATGCCCTAGCCGGTTTTGGTATTTGGGAAGCGCTCCAACCACATCGCCTAAGCCACCAGCTTTGGCCACAGGATAGCATTCTGCACTGACGTGTAATATCTCCATACTTTTAAGCCTTACATTTAGGCAACCAATGTAGGAAGTTTTTTCTGTAGCACATCCATAAAGGAAAAAATTTTTATAAAGTACAAAACCTGTTACTTTTACCGCAACGCTCAATTGCGTACCGCCACATGATTGCAACAACATCGAATGCAAATGCTCAACTGCCTAATGGTACTACTGCTTCGGCCATACCTACTAATTATGGTGCACTTGGTACCTTGGTGACCGTATTTTTTTTCTGGGGTTTTATTGCAGCCGGAAACGGCATCTTTATCCCATTTTGTAAGGAATACTTTCAGTTAGATCAGTTTCAAAGCCAGTTGATTGACTTTGCATTTTATGGGGCCTATTATATTGGAGCGCTTGCCCTGTTTATTCTTTCAGCAGCCCGCGGTATGGATATAATGAACCATTGGGGTATGAAAACCGGTATTGTTTACGGCTTATTAATAAGTGTTGCCGGGGCTGTTTTCATGTTGCTCTCTTTTAATTTCGGTGGTTTTTCCGCAGTTTTAGGATCCCTGTTTGTAATTGGTCTTGGCTTTTCCTTGCAGCAAACTTCAGCCAATCCATTTGCTATAGCCTTAGGCGATCCAACTACTGGAGCAAATCGTTTGAACCTGGCAGGCGGGGTAAATTCCTTTGGTACCACCATAGGCCCGATAGTAGTAGCCTTTGCACTTTTTGGACAGGCTTCTGCCAATCCTGAGGATATAAAAGCGGCGGATATTAGTTCAATGAATTATTTATACGTAGGTGTTGGTGTCCTTTTCCTTGCAGCTGCAGGACTTTTTGCTTTTAGCAAAACATTGCCTAACGTAAAAGAAGAGGATAGTTTTGAAGGGGCGCCAAAAGCCATCTGGTTGTTGGTAGGACTTACCTTATTATTATCAGTGGTTTTTGGAATTATTTTCAGCAGTTATCTGGGTCTTGCGGTAGATGAAAAGCTAACGCCTGAAATAGGTCTCCGGAATATGTGGATTTTGGTAGCTGGCTTATTGATGGTAGTGGCAGGACTTTTTGGTGCCAACGCCAGTGCGCAAAAAAATGCAGTTGGCTGGGGGGCTATGAGGTATCCGCAGCTTGTATTGGGAATGTTAGCCATTTTTGTTTATGTAGGGGTGGAAGTAACCATTCAAAGTAACCTCGGTGAATTGTTGAAAAATGCAGAGTTTGGTAGCATTTCCGATAGTGAACTGGCACCTTATATCTCAATGTATTGGGGTAGCCTTATGATTGGTCGTTGGACTGGTGCCATTTCTGTATTCAATCCCTCTCCATCCATGAAGAAGATCCTGATGATTGTAGTGCCTTACGTTGCCTTTGGTGTGATATTAGGGAGTAATGCTATAGCAAGCCACGATCTAAAGCCACTATATTTATACGCTTTTGTAATTCTCTTTCAGATAGCAGGCTTTTTTCTGGGTAAAGATCGCCCTACCACTACTTTACTTATTTTCGGAGGAATGGGATTTGCAGCCATGTTGATTGGTCTTTTAACTACCGGTACTATTGCTATTTATGCCTTTATCAGTGGCGGTTTGTTCTGTTCCATTATGTGGCCAAGTATCTTCTCTCTTGCTACCGCAGGTTTGGGTAAATATACCGCACAAGGAGCCTCTTTCCTGGTAATGATGATTTTGGGTGGTGCCATCATTCCTCCTTTACAGGGCAAGCTTGCTGACCTTCCTTCGGTCGGTATTCATATGAGTTATTTTATCCCTGCAGCTTGTTTTGCATATATCGTGTTTTATGCATATCGGGTGAAGCAGGTTTTACATAAACAAGGTATTGATTTCGATAAAGTTTCTGCCGGTGGTGGACATTGATTTTTTTTCTTTAAAACTTACCACAAGCATTTCATTTAGACGCAAAAAAACTATGGCAGTATCAACAATTACAAACAATCAATATGCAATAGGAATCGATATCGGGGGAACCAATACCAAATTTGGTATTGTAGATGCCCGTGGCGATATTTTATACCGCGGTGCAATCAGTACCAAAAAACAGGAAGGCGTTAATGATTTTATCGACGAACTTTTTGAAGCTATTGAACCAGCTATAGATACCGTAGGAGGACCAGGGAAAATCAGAGGCATTGGAGTGGGTGCACCGAATGGTAATTACTATAAAGGAACGGTAGAATATGCACCCAACCTCAATTGGAAAGGTATTATTCCGCTTGCTTCTTTAATTAAAGATAAATTTAAATTTCCTTCCTGGCTTACCAATGACGCCAATGCGGCAGCCGTTGGAGAGATGATGTATGGTGCCGCAAGGGGGATGCGTGATTTTATTATGATAACTTTGGGCACTGGTGTTGGCAGCGGCATTGTTGCCAACGGACAACTCATATACGGACATGATGGATTTGCTGGTGAATTGGGTCATACCATCATCATTCCCGAAGGCAGGTATCATCCGGGTACTGGAGCAAGAGGCTCTTTGGAGGCTTACGCTTCCGCTACAGGCATGCGTAACACTGCAATAGAATTGATGGAGCAAAAGCCTGATGTCCCCTCTAAATTAAGAGATATTCCGGTAGAAGAACTAGAAAGCCACCATGTGCACGAATGCGCTCTTTCCGGCGATTTGATAGCACTGGAAGTATTTGCCTATACTGGAAAAATTTTGGGTATGGCGCTGGCTAATTTCGTTATGTTTTCTTCTCCTGAAGCGATTATATTGTTCGGAGGCCCTACCAAGGCCGGCGATATGTTGCTTGATCCGGTCAGAGAAAGCATGGAGGCTAATTTGCTTCCTATTTTCCGAAATAAAGTAAAGTTGATATACAGTTTGCTACAAGAAAGTGATGCAGCTATATTGGGGGCAAGTGCTTTGGTTTGGGAAAACAGGCCAGAAACCAAATAATTGTATTTGCTGAATAAAGAGATATTATTATATAAAAATCATGATTGTTGCATGGTGTACCCCGGATAGGTAGGTTCACCTTCAAAAATCCAGCCAATCATTTGGCGGGCATTTTTTTTGTTATTAAACAGGTTCTGCAACTTTTCAATCCTGTGTTCATAGGTGTAATAGCTGAACGGTATTTCATATAACCTTTGAACCTCTTCTCTCATTAACTGCTCTGTATTGGCAATAAAGCATAAGTCTTCCAATCCGGAACCACTTGCTGCAGAAGAGTTTACAAGGCAATGCCTTCCCACGTAAAGCGAATTAATCAGTTTTAATTTCACGCCGGTGTCATTGAAAGAGGGAAGAATGTTTAACTGTGCCTTTTTAATCATTTCCTGCATTTCTGTTGCGCCGGGATTATCTACGAGGCAAGTATGCATATGTTTGTGTGCCAGTTTAACTAGTTTTTTGGAAGGGTTTTTACCTGCTATTACAAAGGGTATTTCAATATTATTAAAAATATTTTCAAGAAGCCATGTTGCTGCAAATTCATTTTCATCAACGGACAGGTTACCATGGTAAAGACAAAAGGAACCCTTTTCGCCATCCCATGCCGGTTCATATTCCGGCAGATACAAAGGAAGATTATCTACACTTTTATAACCAAGTTCATGCTGAAAAGTATCAAGATCCTTATTACTGATGGTCCAGAAAGTTGCCTTGTTGGCCAGCGATTTTTCATACTTTTTTAAGAGGCTGCTTTCCCGCTTATAAAACCATCGTTTTTGAAAACTTGATGCTGTTTCAGCCAGTTTGTTATAGTATTGAAATTCTACATTGGGTAATCTTACAAAACAGCGGTCACCAGGTAAATCTCCGGTATGTAAGTGGTAAGTGCAATGCATGCCCTCCATTAAAATCGGGTAGTCATCCTTTTTGAGATTTTCCAATAAAGCTGGATTGGCCCTGCTGGAAACAATGTAGGGAAGCGAAGAGGTGAAGCTTTGCACGGCGGACTGCCTTTTATAATAGGTCACCTTTTGGCAATACTTTTCCAATTCGGGCTGTTGGCCCCGGCCATATTCAAAACAATGTAAATGAATAGATACCCCGGCAGCGTTTAAGCTTTTTATTTTATAAAAAAGATCAAATACCCCCCCATAATCCGCCGGATAGGGCACATCGTAACTTACTATATGTAAATTTTTTTCGCTCATTATTTATGGGTACCTATTTTTTTAGGGACAAGTGAAACAGTTCTTTCCATGCATCCAGCAAAACTTGCTTTTCATTTTCCCAGTTCAAAATTAAAGAAGCCTTTTCCGTAACAGCCACTAAGTTTCCATAAAGAACAGGGTTTTTAATGATTTTGTTCAAAGCAAATGCAATGCTCACCGGCTTTATATCCAAAAGCGGTAAAGCAACCGGATATTGTTTAAGGATTGCTTCATATTCAGGGTAATATACGCAAACCTGGGGTTTGTGAGCGATGATATAATCAAAAAATTTATTTCCTAGTGAATAATATTGGTTCAGGCTTGCATCGTCAAATATGGTAATGCCACAATAGCATCTTGCAGTCAGGTACCTCAAGTGTGCAGGGGCAATATTCCCAAGCAAGATTACCTTATTTTCTAAATGGAGTGTTTTAATGGTTTCTTTCACTTCGGATTCCATATTGCCTTTGCCCGCCATAAACAAACGGCCGTCTACCTCGCACATGGCTTCCAGTAAAGGAATTAAGGCCCTGCCTTCGTTCAAGGCGCCCTGGTATAAAATGACTGGCAACGCCGGATTGCTTTCTTTATCAGCTTGCAGCAGCAAGGCATGCACCGTAGCTGGCATTTCTTTGTTGGAAACAGGGGAGGTTCTTGCAGCGATATTGCGAACTACTTTGTAATGTACTTTGTATTTTTTTTCAAGCTCCCGGGCAATAAATCCTCCAACGGTATATCCTTGAGGGAACTGAGGTACAGCCCATTCCTCCACTTTCGACCATAAATAGTGGATCAATGGCCTACGTTTTACTTCAATCATTTCGGTGAAGTACTCATGGGCATCGTACATTCTTGGAACTCCCAATTTTTTACTGGCTAAAAGTACCGGAACAATAGTATCCAAATCAATAGCGCAAATGGCATCGGCAGATTGCTTTAGCAGGTATCTGTACAGTTTGTGGTTGTATTCTATATAAAAAGCCTTGCCTTTGGTAAACCGGCAAGGGATCCTAACCTGCTCAAAAGGATAATCGGTAAGTTCAGGAGAATCTGGCAACAACCTTCCTACAAGTGTCACCCGATAGCCTTCCTCTGCCATTGCCCGACAAATCCTTTGCATGCGCTGATCGAAAACAAGATCATTGGTTACTGTAAAAATGAGATGTTTTGCTGTTTTCATTTTAAACAATATCGGGTTTTACAGATGGGGTAGTGGTGGTTGAAATAAGATGCACCATTTTTTGGTGAATTTGCCGGAAGGCCAATGGGTGACTATCTGCAAGACCCTTCCACATAGTATCATTATGCCAGATAGAAATAAAAGTTCCCCCTGATTCTGATACTTCTTTCCAAAGTCTCGCATACCATTGCCAGGAGTCTGATGCTGGCAGGTGCAGGTCATCCCGGAAGGTTGTCTCCATAATGCAACCCGGATGAATGGTCAATTGGGTAATAGAATCCGCCAGTATATCGAAAAAAGGGTAGGAGACACAAATGCCAGCCCGAAAGCCCGGCATTTCGGGATACTGCATGGAATAATCGTCTGTAATGCCTGCTTTTATCAATGCCCGGTAAGTATCCGGTAACCGAAAACGAAGAAAATGTTGACGGCTCTGGCTGATTTTTTTACCCGAAATGGCTTGTAACCGTGATTTTTCGTCCTCTATTAGTTTGGTTTGTTCCATACTGTAATAGGAAGGATGAATGCCAATATCTCCATGTTCCCCACAAACTTTTATCAAGGCTTGCAAAGCAGGATTCCCGGGATTCAGGTTTCGGTCATACCGGGTACGTTTGTTGCTGAGAAGCATAAAATATATAACAGGATGCGGATTGGTATCTATCAGATCATAAGTGTCAGATGGGTCGGATCGTTTCCCGAATCGATGCCGCCTTTTATTCTTTATCACCTCAAACTGCCCCTGAATTACATTTTTGGCTAAAGAAGCGATATGCGTAAAAATAGAACGCCCCCGATAGGCATAAGCCACATCAATATCATAACTAAAAAGTGCTTTTGGCGTAGCTCTGACAACCGGAATATTGGCGTGCAGGCGCTGGAACTTCGTTGAAAAATCTTTTGCCCAAAGGTGAACGATAGGTAGTTGAGTAAATCCCAATATTCCAGAGGAACTGATTTTCTCCGGAAAACGGCCGAATTCATCTGGTGAAAAAGGAAGGTACTCTTCGAAACGGGATACCATATAAAAAACTGCCGAAAAAATATCATATCCAAGGAAACAGCCAGGCGGAGTAACAAACAAAAGAGGAAAGTTGAGTAAACTGTGGGTTCCGTTTTTCAAATCCACTTGATTGATTTCCTTTTCCCAAAGCAAGCCAGCGGGAGAAATACACGGACTGGAATTCTTTCTCTTTGGTTCCTTCGTATAATACAATACCCATTCATTTTTTGCGGACTCTTGGTCTAAAGCGGGTAACAAATCATATTCCCATTGTAGTATTTTTGCAAAAAGTACCTCACAGGAATAGCGTAGCCTGTTGGTAATCTGATCGCAATAAATAGTCAATCGGGGCATATTTTACGTAAATTAACACCGCAATAATACCTCAATGAAAAAACTATTCAATAAAATTTCCTAAATTCATTCATTACACTTAATTTTGCACCCCTGTATAAGATTACATTTAAAAGAAAAAAAACAAACAGATAATCGGATGCCTTATTTAACCGCAGAAAAAAGAGCTGAAATATTTACCAAATTTGGTGGAAGTGCTACCAATACCGGCTCTATTGAAGGGCAAATTGCTCTACTTACTGAGCGCATTGCAGCGCTTTCTATTCACTTGAAAGCTAACAAAAAAGATTTCAGTACCCACCGTGGTCTGATGAAAATGGTAGGTCAGCGTAAAAGTCTGCTTACCTATCTTAGTAAAAAGAATCTTGCAGGCTATCGTGCTTTGATCGAACAACTCGGTCTTAGAAAGTAAGCTTAACCGCAACGTATATGAAAAAAGGATTTTGATGATGTATTGATTCATCATAATCCTTTTTTTGGTTTGTACAGGAAAGGAATTTCCACCTTGTTTTGCTTCCATTACCTTCTGGCAGAAGTTCTTTTAAAAAAAAGGAGTCTTGAACCGGAATACAAAAAGTCCACAAATCGTGGCATATATAATAGATATGTTGACACAACCACATTCAGTAACCATCGATATGGGTAACGATAAACCCATAACAATCAGCACTGGCCGTTTGGCCAGGCAAGCAGATGGCGCCGCCCTTGTACAGTGCGGTAATTGTTACCTTTTGGCAACCGTTTGCGCCAATAATGATCCAAGACCCGGACAATCGTTTTTTCCGCTTACTGTAGATTATCAGGAAAAATTTTCGTCTGCAGGTCGTATTCCGGGATCTTTCTTTAAGCGTGAAGGTCGCCTTAGTGATTATGAAGTATTGATCAGCCGCTTGATTGACCGGGCCATTCGTCCACTTTTTCCAGAGGACTATCTCTGTGATGTTCAAGTACTTGTGTCACTTATTTCAAGTGATCCTGAAGTACAGCCAGATGCGCTTGCCTGTTTGGCTGCCTCTGCTGCGCTTGCCGTTTCTGATGTTCCCATCCAGGAAGTAATCAGCGAAGCACGGGTAAGCCGTATAAATGGGAAGATGGTTATTAATCCTACCCGCACCGAAATGAAATCCAGTGATATGGATTTTATTATTGCTGCCACTGCCAAAAATATTATGATGGTAGAAGGAGAAGCAAAGGAGTGTGATGAAGAAACCCTCATTCAGGCTATTGAAGCAGGTCATATAGCCGTTCAAAAGCAAATTATAGCCCAGCAGGAATTACACCAGATGATTGGTGCGCCTGCTAAGCGTGCATACACACAGCCTTACCGCAATGAGGAACTCAATGAAAAGATCAAGGCATTGGGAACTGAAAAAATGAGTGCAATCTCCTTGGCCGCTACTGCTAAGCAAGAGCGCAGTGAAGCTTTCAGCAAATTGCATGTAGAAATAAAAGAAGCGCTTGGTGAATTGAGCGAAGAAGATGCTGCACTTGTAGGCACATACGTAGGCGATCTGCAGTATTATGTGGTTCGTGATATGATTATTGATAAAAGGGTGCGTTTGGATGGCCGCGAACTGAGTACTGTTCGTCCACTAGATATGATGATTGATATGCTGCCTTCCCCACATGGTTGTGCTTTATTTACCCGTGGGGAAACCCAGTCGCTGACTACCGTTACGATGGGAACTCCACAGGATGAAGTACTTACCGAAAATGCCGCCAGCAGCGAATACCAGAAATTTTACCTGCATTATAACTTTCCTCCTTTCAGTACCGGTGAGGTGAAAATGATGCGTGGTGTCGGCCGCCGAGAAGTAGGCCATGGCAACCTTGCCATGCGTAGCCTGAAGCAAATGATGCCTAAAGATGAATATCCATACACCGTAAGGGTTGTGAGCGATATCCTCGAATCAAATGGTTCCTCCAGTATGGCTACTGTTTGTGCCGGATCATTGGCTTTGATGGATGCAGGTGTGCCTTTGGTTAACCATGTAAGTGGTGTGGCTATGGGATTGATCAGTCGCAAAGATGGTAAATATGCCATCTTAACCGACATCCTTGGAGATGAAGATCACCTGGGTGATATGGACTTTAAAGTAACGGGTACCCGCAACGGTATTTGTGGCGTTCAGATGGATATTAAGGTTGATGGTTTAAGCATGGACATCATGCGGGAAGCTTTACAGCAAGCTCGTCAGGGCAGGTTGCATATTCTTGATGCCATGTACGCTACCATCGATAAGCCACGTGCAGAAGTGAAGCCACATACGCCGAGAATGGTGTTGATCATTATCGAGAAAGAATTCATTGGTGCGGTAATCGGACCAGGCGGTAAAGTGATTCAGGAAATGCAGAAGGTAACCGGAACCACCATTAATATTGAAGAGAAAAACGAAAGAGGCGAAGTAAGCATCTTTGGTGCCAATAAAGAGGGTGTAGAAAAGGCCGAAAATTGGGTGAAGAGCATTACCATGGTTCCTACTGTTGGAGATATTTATGAAGCTACGGTGAAAAGCATTATGCCTTATGGCGCCTTTGTAGAATTTCTTCCCGGCAAGCAGGGCTTGTTGCACATCAGCGAAGTTAGCTGGAAGCGTCTTGATACCCTCGAGGGTGTATTGAGAGAAGGAGAATTGGTAAAAGTAAAACTTACCGGTACGGATCCTAAAACGGGCAAATTCAAATTGAGCAGTAAAGTGTTGATGCCCAAAACAGAAGATTAGGGATAAGGTCAAGTCTTTCAAAATACAACGGGTCGTTTCTGAGGAAGCGGCTCGTTTTTTTTATGGAAATTATTAAAAGAGCAAAAATTATAAACTAAAGGTACCATTTGTTACTTCTAAGGGTCAATTTCGGAAACCCGTATATTCTTTTGTGGCGTAAAATAAAAAGCTAACGCAGTACTATAAAGTAAAGTAAAGCATACTAAATGTAAAATAAACTTTACTTATTGTAAAGTTTTCTGTATTTTCGTGATTCAATAATTAGAATCATGAAAAATAAAATTTTGCTGCCACACCATTGGCAATTGATCGGGTTTATGATTTTTCTGGTAGGATTTTTGGGTGGTCTCTCCATTATGATTTTTAACTGGGAATGGGAGCCTTTGCGGGTTACTTTACCACAGTGGTTGCCGGGCATTGGACCTGGATTATTTAATTCCGCAACCAATAATCTGACTGATGAAATTTCGCTATCTATGACTTTACTGGGACTCTGCCTTATTTGCTTTAGTGCTGAACAGGAGGAAGATGAGTTCATCAGGCATAACCGGCTTGAATCACTTCAGTGGGCGCTTCTTATCAATTTTGTTGTCCTGTTTGTTGCTACCTGGGTGGTTTATAACGATGGATATTGGTATGTAATCATCACGGCTATGGTTACCATGCCCATGATATTTCTGATCCGTTTTCGATGGATGCTTTATCGTAATAACCTTCAAAAAGACTTGCCATGACCAATACCATCAGAATAGAAAGGGCCATTCTGAACATTACACAATCTGAATTGGCTGAAAAAATAGGGGTTTCCCGGCAAACTATCCATGCTATTGAAAGCAATAAATATGTTCCAAGCACTATCCTTGCTTTAAAAATGGCCAGACTTTTTAATAAGCCAGTCGAATCCGTTTTTACATTGGAGGAGTCTGATTAACGGTGTTTGGATCTCCTTTTGTTTTTCAGGAAGGCGACTACACAAGTTTTGTGGCAAGCGATATCATAAGAGGGATCATCCAGGTTTTTGCTGGATGGTTTCTTTCGCTATGAGATAGCCTCCCTTTTATTGAAACTATTTAAAATTCACAGGGTCAGGATTGATTTGATGAACTTCGTAGTTTTATAAGTCCTGTTTTATTTTCAATGTACAGTGCTGTTTTTTTCAAAAAACGATAATTGCAAAGTATTGATGAGGCGGTTAAACCCAGTACTAATCCAAGCCAGATGCCCGATGCACCCATATTGCGATGGAAAGCCAGCCAGTATCCAATTGGAATACCAATGACCCAATAAGCGACTGTTACAAGAACGGTCGGTACTTTAACATCGCGGATACCACGCAACAAACCTACCCCAATGGTTTGGGTACTGTCTGAAATCTGGAACAAGGCTGCCAAAAACAGTAAACTCGCCGCCATGGTAATTACGGCAGGTTCGTTGGTAAATAGTAAAGGCAACTGATTTCTAAATAACACAAAATAGAGGACGCAGAAAATCCCATAGCCAATGCCTCCATAAAGTGTACTGATGCCTATTTTTCTCATTTGCATCGGATCGTTTCGCCCAAAAGCATGGCTTACCCTGATGCTTCCACCCAACGACAAACCCAAAGCTGCCATAAAGCTAAAAGAAGCAATGTTAAGTGCAATCTGATGGGCAGCTTGAGCCGTAGCACCCAGCCAGCCTACCATTATACCTGATACGGCAAAAGCACCAGCTTCCATGGCGTACTGCATACCACTTGGAACACCAATGGCCAGTAAATCCCGAAGTGCATTTATTTGCAGTTTCCATGCCTGCCGCCGGGCAGCAATGTATCTTTTATAAACCGGATGATACAGTACAATGATGATCATTAAAATAGCAGAAATAATTCTGGTGATTAGCGTGGCAATACCTGCACCGTTTAGTTCCAAACGAGGAAACCCAAGATTTCCATAAATAAACAACCAATTCAGAAAAGCATTTATAGGTAATGTTCCCAAAGCCAACGCCATGCCGGTTTTGGTCATTTCTAAAGCATCACTAAACTGTTTGATGCTTAAAAATACAATCATGGGAATAAGCGACCAGGCCATGATTTCAAAATAGGGGATAGCCAATCTTGCAACTTCTGGGTCTTGCCCAAGATGTTCGAGTAATCCGCTACCGGTAGCACAGGCCAGTGAAATGATAAATGTAGCAATGGTACAAAGCCAGACGCCATTGTATAAAATCCGGGAGGCAGCTACTGCGTCCTGCCGGCCACGGGCAATGGCTACAAGAGGAGAAATGGCCACGGTCAACCCTATACAAATAATCTGAGGGATACCAATGGTATTGATAGCAAGGCTAGAGGCGGCAAGCAGCTTATAGTCTATGGCGCCTACCATCGCACTATCTATAAGCCCCAGCGCAATCTGCGCCATATTGGTGATAATAATCGGAATCGAGAGCTTGAGTGTGAGAATAAGTTCCTTGCGCATGTTGGTGCAAAACTATGATTTGAAACGGGCAAGCCGAATAGATATAAACGTAAAAAACTACTTTCTGCTTTTGAAAAGCAGATAAGGATTTATTAAAAACATTCCCAATTCCTGATTATAAAAAAATGCATCGGGTTAACTACTGAACTGCACTTCTGAAACCCCCTCCAGTTCAAAAACAAGGTCTTTTCCATAGCATCCTGCGGGTGTTTGATAGCCGATTTTAAATTGGCCTGCCATTACTTTTTTCACAATCGCTACCGAAGATGATGCAGTGAGGGTATAGCCTTCGGGGCAGTTAAACCATCCGGTTACGGTTTTACCCGATTTATCTGCTACTTGTCCCCATATATAGGCTTTTGCCTTTTTTCGTTTTTCTTCAGACGGACCAGCAGGACGCTTATTGATTTTTTTACGCATCCATTTTTTTAACCAGTCTGTCCGCAGGATGGGATTGAACAATCCTTGTAATTTCAGCATCCTGTATACCGAAGGTTTGGATCCTGTAAAGGCTCGTATATTGGGAATGCCTGTAGTAAACCAGGCAGTAAAAACATCCCCCCAGGGGATACTCATTACAAAAAATGTTTTGCCACCCGCCGTAATTTCTTTTCCTACTTTGCCAATAGGTTCTTTTACAATTTTCCCTGCAAAACGGCTTGCACCACCTTCACCCAATTTTTCGGTCATGCTCATGGCTGTTCCATGGCTGATCTGTCCGCCAAGGGTTACAAAAGCGAGCTCAAGTGCTTGTGCTTCCGGCATCTTTTCCTTTAATAAAACGGCCATGCAATCAGTAGGAACTACATCAAAGCCAGTACCTGGCATAAGCATAATATTTTTATCCTGCGCAACCTTGTTTCTTTTAACAGCCATGCCAAATACCTCCATCTCACCGGTTATATCAAGGTAATGAGTGCCGGTAGCTAAACAGGCGTCCATCATTTTTTCTGCTGTATGCACAAAAGGACCAGCAGCGTGCAAAACCAAGCCAAACCCTTTCAGGTGTTTTTCAATAATATCCTGATTATCCAATGCAAAAATTTCGAAATCGCAATCATATTGTTTGGCAAGTGTCTCAATTTCCACACGGTTTCTACCAGCTAGAATGGGTTTAAGTCCATATTTAGCCGCTTCAGCGCATATCAAACGTCCGGTATAGCCATTTGCGCCATATAGCATCCAGTTTGATTGTTTTTCAGACTTCATCATTATTGGTTTTTTCTATTTCCTCAAACTCAGCTGTTTGCCGGTTTTTCCGCACATTGTTCCAGAGAAACCACCTGCCATTCATAGCAACATACACACCATGGGGTAAAGTTTGTACAAAAGCCAAGGCACTTCCCAGATTAAAAAGACCATCACTGCTGCCAAATTTATAGGGAATCATTGCTCCGGTCACTACAATGGTTTTGTTGGTGACCGCTGCTGCAAGCGTTGCGGCAGTTTCGGCCATGGTATCAGTTCCGTGGGTTATAATGATACGTTCTTCGGGGCAGGCCTCACAGTTTTTTGCAATTATCTCCCGGTCTGCATCTGTCATTTCAAGACTATCAATCATCATCAGGGTCCTTATATCTACTGGCACCTTATTACGACCTAAGTTCAACATTTCTGATAAATGGGTATTTTGAAAAAAGAGGGTGCCATCCTTTTCGTTGTATTCCTTATCGAAAGTTCCCCCGGTTACAAATATTCTTATGGGCATAGTGCAAACTTAGGGCACAAAGGTATTGGAATATTACGGTGGGGAAATCAACCGAAGGATGAACTATTTTATTTAAATAATCTGGTATTATAGTATTTAACTATTTATTAGAGGCTAAAATTTAAACATAATGTATTCATAATCATACTTTTATTAAAAGTATCAAGGTGCTTTTAATAATCCACACTAATAATAAGGTAAAATATCATACCTTCCATCAAATATTTTATACGAAGATGACAAATGAACAAATTGAGAAATTTCTCTATCCTAATCACATTGCTAAGCAGCAAGTGAAAATCAATTTCAAAAACAGGAACCCCATTATTGGATTGTTTATTGAACTTCAGGACGCTCAGGAATTAAAACAAAAAAATTACTGGAGGGTTGTGACAGAAAAAAACATAGATACCTGGAAGAAATCAAAAGATATGAACCTGGTAAAAATATTTAATGGCGTGGAGTTCACTAAGCTTGCGATTGCAAGTTAGATCCTATTGCCTTTTAGCATATAAGCCCCACCTGTTGTTCGCAACTGGTGGGGTTTTATTTTAATTGATCAATTGTCACCTTGGGAAGTGGGTATAAATCGGAATGATAAATAAAAAACCCGCGTTACTTCCATGATGGCAAATCCATTTCCTAAAAAGAAGTTACTTTTCGTAAAGAAGTTCTCACCCCGGGCTTTATTATTATTTTTAAAAAAACACATGCAATGGTCAGAATTGGAATGCTTGGGCTTTTGTTTTTAGCCGGCTGTTCGCTTAAATCAAGTAATGACCTTACCCCCGCAAAAATGTTTTCGGGTGGAACATGGGTAGATTTATCTTATGCGTTTTCTGAGGAAACGCTTTATTGGCCTAATAATCCTGTTGGTTTTAAATTGGATACCCAATTCAACGGGATGAGTTCTGCCGGTTTTTACTATTCTTCCAACACTTTTTTTTCTCCTGAACACGGGGGAACACATCTCGACGCTCCCGTTCATTTTGCTGCCGGTAAATGGAGTACGGAGCAAATCCCCCTTGAACAAGGGATTGGAGCAGCTTTTGTAGTAGATGTTTCTAGCAAAACAAAGGATAATCCGGATTATTTGATCTCAGTTAAGGATATGATGGACTGGGAAAGCATTAACGGTAAACTCCCGGATAGTGCCATCCTGCTTTTTAGAACAGGTTGGGGTACATTTTATCCGGATGCCGAAAAGTACCTTGGGACAGCAGCAAAAGGGGAGGAAGCTGTCAAAGACCTTCATTTTCCTTCTATCGACCCTGAACTAGCTGCATGGCTGGTTAAAAACAGATCCCTAAAAGCAGTGGGTATTGATGTGGCAAGTGTTGACTATGGGCAATCCAAAGATTTTGAAACCCACCAAATCCTTTATGCAGAAAATATTTGTGGATACGAAAATCTCGCCAACCTCAATCAGTTACCGGCAAAGGGAGCTTTTGTAATGGCGCTACCTATGAAAATTAAGGGTGGGAGTGGAGGGCCCTTGCGGATTGTAGCCTGGTTGCCAGGCCAAAATTAATCCTAAGATATAAAGGATACCTCTTAAAAATGACTCAGACAAGGCCTTCCGATTTTATAACACCAGAATAGAGAAATGAGGATATTTCACTTCTGTAAATGAGGATGCTATGAAATTGGTATAACAAAGTATCTGGGGTTTTTGGAGATGTTCTAAAGTTAAAAATCCCCACGCTGTATTTTAGACGTGGGGATTTTTTTATTACTTACATGGTATGCTTATGCAGTGGCCATGGTCTCTTCTTCGGCGTAGCTGCTTACCGGTTCACAAGTGCAAATCAGGTTGCGATCCCCATGTGTATTGTTGATCCGGGCAATGGTTGGCCAAAATTTATTGTGCCTTACCCATGGTCTTGGAAACGCCGCTTGTTCCCGGGTATACGGCTTATCCCATTCAGTCCGGATAATCATATCTTGTGTGTGCGGTGCATTTTTGAGTACATTTTGGGTGCGGTCCACTTGCCCCTCTTCAATAGCTGCAATTTCATGACGAATCGAAATGAGTGCGTCACAAAACCTGTCTAACTCACCAAGGTCTTCACTTTCGGTAGGCTCTATCATAATGGTACCAGCTACCGGGAAACTCATGGTTGGTGCATGAAAGCCATAATCCATCAGTCGCTTGGCTAAGTCTTCTGCTTCAATGCCGGCACTTACTTTTAAAGGCCGGAGATCAACGATAAATTCGTGTCCGCAGGTATTATTTTTACCGGTATATAATATCTGGTAATGGTCCTGCAGTCTCGCCTTCATGTAGTTGGCATTCAGGATGGCATATTCTGTTGCTTTTTGCAATCCGTCCGCACCCAACATACATATATAAGCATAACTGATCAGCAATATAGAGGCGGAGCCAAATGGAGCAGCCGAAACCATTCCTTCCATTTGCCCTTGTTTCAAAAGCAATTCCTCATTGCCCGGCATCTGCATAAAGGCATCGAGCAAATGATCGCGGAAACAAATTGGACCCATGCCCGGACCACCACCACCATGTGGGATGGCAAAGGTTTTATGCAAGTTGAGGTGGCATACATCGGCACCAATTGCTTCGGGAGAAGTTAATCCCACTTGTGCATTCATATTGGCTCCGTCCATATATACCTGTCCGCCATTATCGTGAACGATCTGGCATATTTCTTTTACGGTTTCTTCAAATACCCCAAAGGTACTTGGATAGGTAATCATTGTACCTGCAAGGGTTTCACTGTATTGAGTTGCTTTTGCACGGAAATCTTCTAAATCGATATAACCATTTTCGAGTGCTTTTACCACCACGACTTTCATACCTGCCATTACCGCACTTGCCGGGTTGGTACCATGAGCACTGATTGGGATAAGCATCACATTGCGGCAGGTATCACCGTTCTTAAGATGGTAATTACGAATAGATAACAAACCTGCATATTCTCCTTGCGCTCCACTGTTAGGTTGCAACCAGCAATGGTCGAAACCGGTAGCTTCGCAAAGATATTCGCTGAGTTTCGTCATCATTTCCTGATAGCCCTGCACCTGATCAACAGGGGCATATGGGTGCATTTTACTCCAATGGTTCCAGCTAAGCGGCATCATTTCCGTAGCTGCATTCAGTTTCATGGTGCAGCTTCCAAGGCTGATCATGGAAGTATTCAGACTGAGGTCTTTGTTTTCCAGACTTTTGATGTAACGCATCATCTGGCTTTCACTTCTATAAGAATTGAATACCGGATGGGTCATAAAAGGAGAGGTTCTTACCGCAAAAGTGGGGATATGATGTAAAGCGTTTTCTTCCCTGAAAATAACGGCAGCATCTTTTTCCAGTGCCTGTGCAAATACAAAGGCAATATCTAAAACATCTTGTTGTGTGGTCGTTTCGTCGAGTGAAATACCAATTTTTTCCTCTTTGAAATACCGGAAATTGATCTTGCTGTTTGATGCTATTTCCCGGATGAGGGTGGTATCGGGAGCCCCTACCAGCAAGGTATCAAAAAATGCATCATGCAATATTTGAAAGCCAAGATCACGCAATGCCTCTGCGAGTTCCTGCGTCAGGAGTGCTACCCGTTTTGCAATGTTTTTCAATCCTTCGGGGCCATGATACACGCCGTACATAGCCGCCATATTTGCTAGCAAAGCTTGTGCCGTGCAAATATTAGAAGTAGCTTTTTCTCTTTTAATATGCTGTTCGCGGGTTTGTAAGGCCATGCGGAGTGCCCGGTTGCCCTGAGCATCAACGCTGATGCCAATAATACGACCCGGAATGGAACGTTTAAATTCGTCTTTGGTAGCAAAAAATGCCGCATGCGGTCCACCATATCCAAGAGGCACCCCCAAGCGCTGAGATGATCCGAGTGCTACATCGGCACCAAGTTCTCCCGGAGAAGTCAACAGTGTCAGTGCCAATAAATCGGTGGCCATGGCCACATATCCTTTTACCTGATGCACCTCATCAATAAACGACCGGTAATCTTCTATGGATCCTTCCTGATTTGGATATTGAAGCAAGGCCCCAAAAAAAGTTTCGTCAATGGTGGTATTCTGGAAGTGGCCAAATACTACCTTAATGTTTATTGGTGCTGCACGGGTAAGCAAAAGCGCTTTGGTTTGTGGAAAAACGGCATCATCTACAAAAAACTTTGGAGCTGTTGGGGTAGCTGATTTATTCACCTGGTGGAAAAGCATGGTCATCGCTTCTGCTGCTGCAGTGGACTCATCAAGCAAACTGGCATTGGCAATCGGAAGCCCCGTCAGATCGCTTACCATCGTCTGATAGTTCAGCAGGCTTTCTAGTCTTCCTTGGCTTATCTCAGCCTGATATGGTGTGTATTGAGTGTACCAACCTGGATTTTCAAAAATATTCCGCAAAATAACGCTGGGCGTATGCGAATCATAATACCCTTGACCAATGTAGTTGCGGCAGATGGTATTTTTTAAGGACAAATCCTTCAGATGTTGTAAAAGGGCAGCCTCGCTGAGCGCCGGTGGAATATTCATCGGCGCATTCAGCCGGATGTTTTCAGGCACGGTATCATCAATTAGTTTTTCCAGCGAAGGGGTACCGATGGTTTTCAGCATGGCTTTTTCTGCTCCGATAGTACCTATATGACGGGCCAGAAATTCTTTTGATTGCATTTCAAATAAATTCATAATTGGGATTCGTCCTTTTTTTAAGTTTGCAAAGTTACAAGGCTATAACCACTTAAAGATTAGGTTGTTTATTCTTTGTGCATACTTCCTTTAAATAATTTGATTTCCATTGTATTTCCTTGTTTTTTTAACTAAAAACTTAGGATCAGCAGAAATTTTAGTTCTTTGAAAATATTCATCTGATTTACCGAAGCTGGTAAATTGGCCTTATTTTTACCCGATGGAAGGTTTGCCAAACAATTGGGAACAGCGTAGTAGGGAAAATCAAAAAAAGTATAAGCGTTTTTTGGAAAAGACTGATGTGCGAAAAACGCTGAAGAAATTACCTGTCTTGCACGAAGAAGCTTTCCAGAAAATTGACTGTCTTGAGTGTGCGGGTTGCTGCAAAAATTATTCTCCTCGGTTTAAAACGCCTGATATCAAACGCATCAGTAAGCATCTTGGCATCAAGGAGTCTGTTTTTATAGAAACTTACCTGCTTCTTGATAAAGAAGGCGATTATGTGGTTCAGCAGACGCCTTGTCCATTTCTAGGGGAAAATAATGCATGCGGTATTTATGAGGTACGTCCCTCAGATTGTGCCAGGTTTCCATACACCGATGAAGATGTTTTGCTGCGCAGGCCAGCAATCACCCTGAAAAATGTCAGTTTTTGTCCTGCAGTTTTTTTTGTGATGGAGCGACTCACCCAACCCTGATAAAACCTATCGCTTAATCCCTTAGCTTTATTAATTAATTTTCTTTCTATATGAATGATCCGAGCCGCATTCTGAATATAAAAGCCCTATTTGATTATATCCGGTTCAAATTAAGACTGCCCCGCGATCCCGAAAATATTCAATTGACTATCGATTCAGTAAAAAATGGTTCTACCATGACGGGTGCCAATTTATGGGTACTGGTCATGGCTATTTTCACCGCTTCGTTAGGATTGAATGTTAATTCTACCGCTGTTATTATTGGAGCAATGCTTATTTCCCCACTTATGGGACCAATTATGGCAGTAGGTATGGGGGTGGCTATTTACGATTTTAAATTAGTTCAACGGTCCTTAAAAAACTTCTTTCTGGCTTTTGGTATTAGCATAACTGCCTCCACGCTGTTTTTTTTATTGAGCCCTTTAAAAGGACCGGGTTCAGAGCTTCTTGCCAGGACTTCCCCTACTATTTATGATGTGTTGATTGCAATTTTCGGTGGGCTTGCTGGTATTATTGCTGGTAGCAGCAAACTCAGGCAAAGCAATGTAATTCCGGGTGTGGCTATTGCGACCGCCTTAATGCCACCGCTTTGTACTGTTGGTTTTGGTATCGCCACTTTAAATGCTGCATATGTTATAGGAGCACTCTATTTGTTTTTTATCAACTCTGTTTTCATAAGTCTTTCCACCTTTTTCATCGTAACCCTGCTTAAGTATCCAAAAGTAGAATTGCTGCATGAGAGGAAGGCACTCCGGCTTCGTAGAATGATCTGGGCAGTAGTTTTAGTGGCACTTTTACCGAGTATTTACCTCACCGTGCAAATTGTAAAAAAATATGTGTTTGAGCAACGCGCCAATAGTTTTGTAAGGGAAACATTTAAAGAGGATCGCAGGGTGGTACTACTTACGGAAACCATTTTCAGTTCGAGTTCGCAACAAATAAATTTAACCATCATCGGGCCTGAAATAGATTCCCTTGAAATGCTTGGATTGAAAGATAAAATGAAAGTATATGGGCTAGGTAATAGCGGATTAAACGTTCGGCAAGGGTATGGGGATGTAACCAGGAAAAGTTCATTTATGGGGAATATATCCTCCACTATGGAAAATAATTCTAGAGCCATAAACGAAATTTATAAACAACTCGACAGTTTGCTTCAACCTAAACCAGTAGCAATAAAAGTGGATAGTTTGCAGGCAGGTATTGCCCGGGAGGCCTTTCTTTGGTTACCTGATATGGGCTCCTTTTACCTCGATTCAATTTCTTATTATGATATAGGGAGCGGACAAACGCGTAAAGGTTGGGAAGTAAATATTTACTTTAAAAAGCGTCCCGCAAGAACAGAACTAACGAAGCTAAGAAACTGGTTGCAAACCAAACTTGCCGGTGATACGCTGATCATTAATTCCAATTAATCCTGGCAGGCGAATATTGGGTGGTAGGGATGATTTCATTTTTTTATTTGCTTTTGAAGCAATACCTATATTTGACAAATGACTTTGGAGAACGAAACAGCGCATAAAAACACAAATTCTATTTGTCTTACAGATAGTTTTGATATACAATCGGAATATTTGGACCGTGAAGTAAAAATAGAAGTCTACTGGCCCAAGAAAATGGATAATAAGGAGCCGATGTCGCTGCTTTTTGTAAACGATGGACAGGATTTTCAAAAAATGCCATTTATCAATATTTTTCATAAATTATTGGTTGAGGATGCCTTGATACCTCTGATGGTAATAGGAATCCATTGTTCCCCTGAGCGAAGGCTTGAGTATGGTACAGCCGATGTTCTGGATTTTATGAATCGGGGGTCGAGGGCTAAATACCATAGAAAATTTCTTATGCTGGAACTGATTCCGCACATAATGAGACAGTATGGCCTGAAAAAAGTGAATGAAATTTCTTATGCGGGGTTTTCGTTAGGAGGGCTTTCTGCACTGGATGTTGCCTGGAAATATCCCAATATTTTCACCAAAGTAGGCGTATTTAGTGGTTCCTTTTGGTGGAGGCTTCGCGAACTAAATGATGGCTATCAGGAAGAAAGGGATCGCATTATGCACAATTTGATACGAGAGGGCTCTTATCACCCCGGGTTAAAATTTTTCTTCCAAACCGGCAATCTTGATGAAAAAATGGACCGAAATAACAATGGAATCATCGACAGCATTGATGATACGCTTTCTTTGGTGGATGAATTGGTTGAGAAAGGTTATAGCAGAGAAAAGGATATCAAGTACTTTGAAATGCCTGATGGGCGACATGATGTACCCACCTGGGCAAGAGCATTCCCTGTTTTTTTGAAATGGGGATGGGGTAGGATAGCTTCAAAAAATGAAAAGGTTGCCAAAACCTAACTTTAACTGATTGATATATGGGGAAATACAATTAATTTTAATCAGTAAATAAATTAGAACTTTATTCGCTCATCAATATATTCATTATTCTATGTCATTGATTCTTGTAGCTGTTGATTTTACCGCTCCTTCTTTAAATGCGGCTTTATATGCATCTCATCTGGCTAAATTAGCAGGTTCAGAGTCCATAACACTGGTATCCGTAATTCCGGAACATACTTATGGTGTTGACGGAACGCCCATTCAGTCCGAAAAAGAAGTACGAAAATTAGCAGCTCATAAAAAGCTGGAAGAATTGCAAGTGGTTCTTTTTGCTCAGGCTGGAGTACCTACCAAACTGCACATTATGTTTGGTGATTTTGATGAACAGCTTGCCAATTACATTATAGAGACTTCAGGCGATCTGGTGGTTATGGGAGTGGCTCAGGCTGATTCTTTTGAAACATTTTTTGGCACTACCCACTCTATTGAAATGATCAAGAGAACTACGCACCCAATTTTGGTAGTACCGGAAGGCTCCACTTTTAACATAGGTCAAAACAAAATAATGGATGTATGTTTATTGGTGGATAATCATTATAAAATACCCACCTATAAATTTGAAAAATGGTTGAAGCTTTTAAAGCCTCATGTACACCTAACTCATGTAGATGAAAGCTTTGTCGGATCTCCCTCAACAGAAGAAGTGGAGAATCTGAATTATCTGAAACAGGATCTTTTGCGGTACGAACCCACCACACACATGTTAAAGGGCTCTAGTTTTTCTGATGCAGTTAATGATTTTTGTCACGAACAAGGGGTGGAGATGTTATTTACTTTCCCGGCCAAACATTCATTTTTCAATCTTCTTTTTGCTGGTTCGCATACTAAAAAGCTCATTTTTCATAGCAAGGTTCCTGTACTTTGTTTCCCGGTGGATTAAGCCATTTAAGCTACCTGATTATATATCAATCACATCTTTGAAATATAATATTGACATCCATCATAAGTTATCAACTTTAAAGTAGCGTTAGTCGATAATTCCTTTTCTCTCCACATCCATTGCCAAGGGCTGTGGATGTGGAGGGAAAAGCTCTGCAACGTAAATTTACTCTCAAGGCCTTTGATTATAGTAATTATTGCCGCTTTAATTTCCCTAACAATACCAAGCGGTATTATTACCTGTTCATGCTGATGCATCAGGTCTTTTCGCCTTAGTAAAGAAATAATTCATTGGAGAATAAAGTACTACCTGTTACTCGTTATAAATTTTAACTTCAAAAGGCAAACCCGGAATAGCACCTTCCGCTAACTGATATTCTAATTCCTTGCATAAGTAGCTCACTTCTTCATCCAGCAATTTATTGCCCTTCGAAAGGGTAATGGTAACTGTCACATAGAGCGCAAAACCATTTTTTGAACCGGGCTCAATTTTAGTAGTTCGGCTTACGTCTATTTGTGTACTATTTGCACCAAATAACTGAAAGCAAACTAATCTGATGTCTTCAGCGGTTACAATTTTCCCCCTTGATAGCAATTGTTGCTTTAAAATAAGTTGCTTTTCTTGCTCTGATGGAGACGCCCTTCCACCCAATAATGGGGAAATAATATGAGCAGATCCTGGAGATATGGTTGCATTAGACAAAGCTTCCACCTGACTAAATAGCCTCACCGAGTGTGTTTGGGCACCATAAGTAGTATAGTATTCTACTGTAATAAGCTCGGTTGGTTCTATGGGCCGTACTAAAAGGTAATACCTGTTCTCTACCTGATCATTACTCTCTTGGATCTTATCCTCTAGCCTGTTGAGCAGGATGGTAATTTCCTTTAGTTGATTTAAAATGGTTTGGTTGCTTATCTCCGAAAAAAAAGCATACTGATCCCTGATGGATTCCATCAGGTTTGAGGTCATTCCCCTTATTTCGTGGCTGCTTGTATTGCCAACACCTGAATTTCGCAGGATGGCCTCCCCCTCATTTGGTTGCCTTTTACCTGCAGCATACTTAAAATGATATGGATAGCCGGTACTACTGCTTACATTTACTAAATCCAAAAAGCTACCATTTACCGGAAGGGGAATAATATTAATCCATTCGGTAGTACGAAAATGAGTTTGATTCAATTTTAAGTTTACAACCGGAAAAGCATTTACATGTGCACTTAATACATCGAATAAATCTTGAGAAAAACTACGCTGCATTCGTAACTCAATATAAATAAGGGGTTCTGAGGAAAGTACTTTAGTAACTTCTGGCGGCAGCCATGATAGCGAAGTGGGGAGTTCTCCGGGTACTACAGCAACATCGTCGGTAAAATGGATAAAGCGGTTTGAATAATTGGATGCAATATTCCTTTTTATTTTTTCATGATAATGATGGCCTTTGCTAAGCATATCGGCTGGCTGTAAATCAAATTGTTGCTGGGTACAATAACCCTGTTTTATAGGAGTTAGGGTTCCATTTACCTTGCAAGTAGCTTGGGATATGCCAAAGAAAAATTGATGACTATCTGTTATATTCCTGAGATGAAAGTATAATTGCAGATCTTTAAGGGACATTAAATCTTTTCCTGGTGAAAGCATCATCCAGATACTTTGGCCCGGTAAATCTTCATCCCGATTAAAGAGTACCTCACGACTTCCATTTAATTGGGTTTTAAATAGCTTATTACCCGCCCCAAAATACTTAAGTTGTACATTATGTAAGGGGAATTTTCCTACTGGTACCAATTCAATATTTTTTGGTAAATCAGTAGTTGAGTTTGAATTCGCTTGGTTTATACTTACAGTAAATATATTTTTAGGTTCAATTACTGCAAGGTTTTCGGTTGGTTGAGCTTGTACAATACAACTTGAAGGATAAGATCCTGTAGCCGAATCGGGTACCAAAAGATCAGCAAGCCTTTCTACAAGGCGCTGATGAGAATCCCTGATTTTAAATCCGATACTTTCGAGTTCTACCGCACAGGCCTCAATCAGCAATAAAACCAAAGGATCAAAATTTGCCTCAATTTCATTTTCAGGTATCTCCCACAGCCTAGCAGCCGTTTTTACCATCTGATCTTTAATCTTCTCCTTTTTTAGCGCCGCCATCTTTATCCCTTAATTAAATTTCTATTCATTTTGAATTTATTACCTCAATCAAGCATAAGTGGGCCAATAAAAAAACCGGTTTTAAACACAAAAGGCTCTTTAGTTCTTACAAGAAGGGCGCGAATAATTATTTCTAAACGATACCGTAATTGAGCCCCTTGTTGCCTGTAAACTTCGGATTGCTTAATATTCACTTCTATTGTAACCTGTTCTATGCGCAACTCAAAATGTGTAATTTGTTCTTTAATTGCCTTCATTACGCCTTCCTTTCTTGCCTCATTACTTATATGGATGTCGTAATCATCATCCCAGAATTTGCTACCATAATTGTCATTCTGCAAGTTTTCCCCCTGCATAGTGGTTATAAGTAAATGTAGATTTCTGGCAATACTTTCCTTTATGGTACAACGGTCTATCCTTCCATCAGCAAAGAAAGATTTAAATTTTAATGGTAATTTCAGAAATTGATCCATATTATTTTCAACTAAAATATACCGCGTCTTCTTTTAAATTTCACAATCAGTTTTTTCAACCTCTTATTGGGAAAATCATAATCCTGATCTACCTGAATTGATTTTTCATCAACCTTTTTATCTTTAAGCCTGCTAACCAATTCAGCAAAACTTAAGGTTTCCTTATCTAAAAGAATCATTTTGGTTTCGGTATCATTCAGGTACATTTTAAAATCAGAAAGGCTGGCACCTCCACTTACAACATCTTGAAGCATTTCCCGCCATTGTTCATTTTCCATATATACTTCAATTATTTTAGGACCCGAGGGCACAGGTGCTTTGGGCTTTTCAACAGGTTCAGGTGTGGGTCCTGGAGTAGGATAAGGGGCTGGTTTTACCACCTCAGGCTCTGATGGTTTTGGTTTTGGTAAGGGTATTGGTGGTGGAATCCCAATTCCTCCCTGACTGCCACCACCCGTAATTGGTAAGGCGCCAAGGCCAACAGGTACTTGTCGGGGTGTTACACTTATTATACGGGTCCATTCGTTATCCGGATCGTTATTTAGTATAAGTTTCAGAGTGAAATTGCCTGTATTTATAAAAGTAAAAGCTGCTTGATCTGTAGTCTTGGAAGGTTGGGTCTTGTCACCCTGAACCGACCATTCATAACTTCTTGCCTGCACCATACTGGAGAAAAGAATTTGCTTACCCTGCTCAATAATAAATGACTCCGCCTGAATGGGGTTGGTTAGCTCTTTTACAAGGTCTATGCTTGTGTTGCCATCCGCTTGCGAAGATTGTACAAAATTCTTAATGGATATTAATTCCGTACTGCTGCAATTACCGTTGATCTCTACTCTTACAGAATAGTCACCGGGTGATTTGAACATGTGGGTTACATGGGCACCGGACACCTTTGAAGATTTATCTCCAAAATCCCACTCTACTGCTTCATCACCCTCAAGCGGTGCTGAAAAATGAACAAGTTCATTGGTAAAAAAACTATTGGATTTTTGATTAGTAAGGCTGCTCATCGCTACTGCCACCTCCCGACAGGGAACATCAGAAGTTACCTTGTAAGCAAGCAGCCCTATGGAAATAACACAAAGGATAACCATAATGCCGGATACCCTTCGGTCTAATCCCATCCATTTTTGCGTAAAAGTATTGGAGAGTTGCATAATTAATTATATTGTTCTTTACCTTCTACTCAATTCAATTCTTAGCTGATCATTTTGTTGCTGATACAGGTTGGCCTGCATCTTCCATTGGTTCAGTTCTGACTTTAGGGCATCAAGGCTTTGGTCTGTTGAACTTGCATTGCGTAACCTTGAGTTAGCGGCTTGCAATTGAAACATAACCGTAACAACATCACCATATAATGCTTTTAGTTCTGCACTATCTGCTCCACCCAAGGTGTACATTTCATTTACCTTCTTTGTGATTTCAGCATCTAATATACCGCTATTGTCTCCAGACTGGTTTATTTTTTCATTAAGATCCATTGCCTCTTTTAGAGAGGAGGAAAACCTGGCAGCCTGCATTTTTTCTTTGTCAAATTTCACAACTTCTTTACGAAGCTTCTCATTATCTCTGAAGGGTACTTGCACACTAAAAAACACAAGGGCAACTACCAATGCGATGGTAACTAAAAAGAGTAATAGAAAACTTGTAAATCCTTTACGTCTTGTTTCTTTATTCAACGGTTCCATATTAACTTTTAATTTGAAAGAAAATAATCAATTTTAATAGGTATTACCCAAAGAATCTTCTTCGTGATTTCGAAGCATCCTGTGGTTCATTTTTTTCCTCTTTTACAAAAATACCGCTATCCTTACGCTTCCCTATAAATTCCATTTTGCTTAAGGTATCAAAAAGGCGATCTGTTACTTTTACAAATTGAACTACTTTAGGAATAGAAGCATTTATATCATTGTGGTTGTAGCTCATTCCTGCTACCGAAGATAACATCGTTTCTAATTCTCCCTGTTTTAGTTCGCACCACTCACACAAATAGTTCATCATTTCCTCTCTACCAGATCCTACGCGTAGGTCAATTGTATTTTTCATGGTACGGGCAAGCGAAGCTAATAGTCCAAATAAATAATCCGGACTTTGGTGTAATAGTTGCCACCTCATTTGTATTACAGCCGGCCCTAGAAACATCATCATCCTATCACATAGATATTGGACAAGTTCGCTTAATTCATTTTGTTGGCTTTTCTTGAATATTTTCTGGACGATAAGGGAGCATCTACTTTCAAGATTTCCCATAAACCTGTCAATTTCCTGAAGTAAACTCCTAAGGTCTTCATGCGCTGCAATAGAAAGACAGGGAGGTATATACTCATCATCTGCCCGTATATCATTGCCATTTACAATTACTTTACCAATGGTAATGGCGTAGGGATTGGCTGTATATTGATTATATTGTCCTGCACTTACCAATTCAACTGTGTAAGTTGGTATCACATAGCTTAATCTTGGTGGATTTTCGGTCAGGTCTGCTTCTCCGGCCGCTTGATGCTCAAAAGGGTGGACTAACAAAACAACCCACCATACAGATTCTGTACTTTGCAGGCTCAAATCAAAATCTATAACCGGATACTGATCTCCTTGTTTGAGAGTATTGCCAAGCGCAGGTATCGAAATCCGGATACCACCTTGTGTAACAGCCTGACAATAAGGTAGGGCAACCCGTATTCTTCGCTGATTATCCACCGAAACCTGAATACTATAGTTGTTTTCTCCGGCCACAGAAGGCGGCAGCAATCCAAACCTGTTAGGACTTAGACCTAAGGAGGCCACTTGATGCATGGCATCATCCGCAGCATTTTGCTGACCAATGAAATGAGACTTATTTATCTTCATTCCATCTTCCCAATTTACCGGATAGTATTTTATTGAATCTCTCATATTTTAATAAACTGCCTCAAATTTCATTTATTTTCCCTGATAACGCTCTGCCACAATGACTGTATTTTCTTTGATGCCGTTTTCTCTGATATTATAGGAGGGGTTCAAAGTACGGCTTGATTGGTACCATTTTGCCTTCGTTCTAAATAGCCATTGGCTTGGGTCGCCCATTTCATTTACAAATTGAATGGGTGTTTCGCTTTGTAATTCGTTATAATCATTTATAAAATGGTAGAAAAGTTCTCCCATTTTTATACTTTCAGGTGCTTTTGCCCTAAAATAGGTTGCTTTAAAATCTGTATCTTTTTTGGCTATTTCAAAACCAATAACCAGTAATTTTTCATTGGAATCTTCTTCGGGTAAGTCAATAGGATTATGCAAAGGATATTGCCAGGGGGTATAGGTTGGCAATGGAATATTGATGGCTGCCTCAAAAGTATGGGAAAACAAAAAGGGTATAAAAAAAGTAAGACAGCTAAGCATCATGGGAAAGAAGAGGTAATCCTGATCTCTGATAAAGTACTGAAGGGCAGAAAATATAACAATGGTAAAAAGCACAATAGCCATGCAAAACATTAATTCTGCCATTAAAATCCGCTGCCGGTTTTCCGGCTTGGCCTTAAAATATTTTTTGTGGTTGAGAAAATGATGAATAATGCCAAATATCAGATAGATACCACTCAAAATCCAGAATACCCAAAACAGATTTTCGGATATAAATGTAGAGAAAAAGGAAAGCCCGGCGGCCACCAATGCCGATAATACACCATATAAGGTGGGTCTTTTACCACTAGCTGCAAAATGGGAAGACACTTTGCGTACCATTGCAAAAAGTATCACCGATCCGGCAAAGGCGGTTCCGAGGTAAGTTAAAAAAAAAGGTAAATTCATAAAATATACAGCAAATAAATGATTTTTTCGTTGTTCATGACGGTTACAAAACAAATCCAAATCCAAGGACCTCTTCCTTTTGCGCAGGCGCTGATGAATCTGGTGTGAGTTCAAATGTAGTACAAATATGTATTGGTAAAAAAATGTCTGAAAACCGTTTAACAAGTTTGCCCATCGGCTGTTCAGCTGGGAATTGACTTCTTTCTGAAAAAGAAAGGTTTTCAACAGTGAAGTGCCAGTGTAGCGTTGGCATTTGATATTTTTTACCCAATACAGTGTTATTCCCTAACAGAGTACTACCCAACGAAAAAGGGGCGATTTCGGAGTATTGATCATGTTGCCAAAAAGCATTTACGGTTACTTTTTTCCCTAATATAAATTGTAGCGCATTGGTAGTCAGTTCTAAATCGCCGGAAATGAGGAAACACCAGGGTAAAATCCTGACAAAAGCATCACTCACCTCAACAGGCATGTTATCAGGTAAATCCCAAAAGTGTTTCCAGGTTTCGTTTACATTGCCCCTCAACAGGTTAATGGACATAGCCTGTTCTGCTTGTTCTACCAACAAATGGTACCTGAAAAATTCCTGATCATAGGGTTGGAAAAACTTACGGGCTTCCTTTTCCTCCTCCCGGTATCTCCGATGTTCCTCCCTCATGGAAGCCGCATTGCTTACTTTCAGATGGCCTAAGGGCTGGTGAAAAAGGCCCTCTGGCATGCGATCATAGATTCCATTCCTATTAGCGCTAACTTGTAATTCTTCACGAAATGAATTTTCTCCTATTACATGGGATATGCTTTCTATGTCACCGTGGTAGCTTTTTTTGAAATTACTTTGCTTATTGAGCCTTATTTGGTCGAAGGAAACCCCTCTGCGAAGTAATTCTGTACATAAAATTTCCAATTGGAGGTTACGGAAATCCTGATTTGATATTTCTGGCAGTTCCTTCATTTTTCACTCAGCCCTATATATTTATTTGACTATTCTAAATCATATCAAAAAGATCGGTAAATTACCTATATATATTCATATCTACCAAAGCCTTTTACAATAAAACAGCATTTGAATAATCCTTTTATCAAAAAAAAGCAAATAACAGCATTTTACTCCTCTTATAAAATTTTTTTATTTATTTATATAAATACTTGAAATTACAGAAAGCAATCGTTATACTTGTACTTCTAAATTTTTAAAAACTAATATTTTAAAAAATCATTATGAGTTTCAAAGCAAAATTTAAAGCCGGAAGTATTGAGGCTAATGTAATTAGCGCCAATTTTACTCTTTACCAGGAAACTGACGTAACCGGTCGTCCATCATCAGTAACAAGGGGTGGAACCCTAAACATTATACTTGAAAGCTCAGGTTCAACCGAGTTATTTGAGTGGATGTGTAACAGTTTTGAAAAAAAAGATGGCAGTATCATATTTCTGAAAAGAGATAGTGAAGCCACTCTGAAAGAATTGAAGTGGGTAGAAGGATGGTTGGTGAATTATACGGAAACTTTTACAGCGAGTACCACCGATCCATTTAATATTTCACTGATTATTTCGGCAAAAGAGATTTCTCTTGGCAATGGTACTCATGTGAATGAATGGCCTGATGCCTGATAAGGTAAATCGGTTCAAAGGCTTTAATTAATAAGTTCTTATACAGGGGATGTGAATTTGCATATCTCCTGTATTATGCTTTTTATTACTTTATCTTAGCAAAAACAACAATAACACTTTAAACGTATATCTTTTTTACAAGGGTATATAAGTGTTGTACCTCTTATTATGAATAATGAACCTGAAATTCAATCGGCTTCGGAGCTCCTTGGTACTAAAATAACAGTAAACGGACAGGAAATTATTTTTTCTGAATTATCTATTTACGAAGCTATTTCTGATGCTTCAAGTTTTAGTTTTAATTGGCGACAGGCTGAAAATAAATTCAACATCAGCGATCATCATGATTTTTACAACAAAAATCTTGGGGGCGAGGTTGTCATTACAATTGGTACAAAGTTCAATTTCAAAGGATTTATATTTTCCATTAATTGCTTTAATCAGGAAGATTATGCGATTGAATATCAAATTGAAGGGAAGGGGACGGCTGGAGTGCTTTCCATGGGATTATCGTGTAAAACTTTTCATAAAAAAAAGCTTTCCGAAATAGTAAAGGAAGTATTAAGCGGAACCGGAATAGCTATCAAACTTAATATTGAAAATGATTTAGAAGCCTATTATACCGTTCAATACAATCAGAGCATCTGGGATTTTTTATGCATGCTTGCTGCCCGAAACGGATTATGGTTTTATTATACCGGTGTAGAATTGTACATGGGGAAACAACAAGCTACCCCTACTAAACTAACCAATGGATCAAACTTGTTTAACTGGCAATTTACCGGAAAGGTAATAGCCGACACCCTTAATTCAGCATCATTTGATATATTTAAGGGGGTAGGAATTAAAGGAAAAGGTCAACTAATTAGCCAAAAGGGATTTTTCGAAGCTTCAGTAAAGGGTGGCAATAAAATAAATAAAGTCGAACCAAAACAACATAGTACGCAAGAAGTAGTAGAAAAAAACCTCAAATCCGGGCTTTCATTTAATATGGAGTCGGTCTTATCCAATTCGGTACATGTTACTGGAAATTCTTACGCCCTTGAAGTAAGAACAGGTGTTACGGTTACCATCAATAATTTTTCCGGAATATCTCAGGGGGATTATATTGTAACCAAAGTAGAGCATAATTGTCAGGAAACGTACCACTATACCAATAGTTTTACGGCTATACCTGCTACGGCCAAAGTGCCCCCAAATACTCAAGCTTTACTCCATCCTTTAGCTATGGCTCAACCTGCAAAGGTTGTTGATAACGAGGATAAAGATGGTCTTGACCGCATAAAAGTTCGATTTCCGTGGCAAGATGAAAAAGAACAATCCCCTTGGGTACCAGTGTTGGTGCCTCATGCCGGTAGAAATAAAGGATTCAGGTTTTTACCCGAACTTGGGGATAGTGTAATGGTTGGCTTTATGGATGATAATGCTGAACGACCATATATAATGGGTGCGTTTTTTAATAATGAACAAAAGTCGGGTTTAAAGCATGAAGAAAACAAGCAAAAATTTATTGGAACCGTAAGTGGCAGAAGGTTACTTTGGGATGAGGAAAAAGATATATTGGCATTAAATGATAATACATTTGATTTTCCTGCAAACAAACTAACAATGAGCAGAGAAAAAGGCCAAGAATCGCTGAAAATTGAATCCGGTACCAATAAAAGTAATGGTTCTATCATTGAAATGAAAAATGAGAAGAACCTCGAAATCGGAATGTTGAGTGGGGGGGCACTTGTTGCCAAAATAATATTCGATTCAAAAAGTAAAAAAATCACCATTGAATCGGATGACCTGGTTGAAATAAAGAGCCAAAAGAAAATAACCATGGAAGCGCCTGAAATTGAAATTAAGGCACAGAAAAAGTTAACCTTAGAAAGCACAGCAGAGGTAGGGATGAAAGGGGCGAATGTAAAAATTGCAGCAGACGTACAGCTCGAAGCAAAAGGCACAAATGCTACTTTTGAAGGATCCGCAATGGCAGAATTTAAGGGGGGTGCTATGGCTGTACTTAAAGGAGCGATTGTTATGATTAATTAGTTGCACCTTTTAAATATCCGATCAGGAAGTTCTCATTTTGAGATTAATTAAATATTGTAATATATATTAATATGGGAAAACCAGCAGCTCGAGCAGGCGATTTGCATGTATGCCCCATGGTTACACCGGGGTTACCACCAATACCCCACGTAGGAGGCCCTATATTACCGCCCGGTGTACCTACCGTGCTCATTGGTGGTATGCCTGCAGCCACCATGGGTGACATGTGTATGTGTGTTGGCCCACCCGATTCTATCGTTTTGGGTAGTATGGGAGTTTTTATAGGCGGCAAACCCGCAGCGCGCATGGGGGATATGTGCGCCCATGGCGGAAGTATAGTATTAGGATGCCCTACCGTATTAATAGGAGAAGCCGGTGGCGGCGGTGGCGGTGGTGGTGGTGGTTCTGCACCTCCTGTATTCACAAAAATACTTAAAGAGCTTACTGCTGCCTTGCCCCAAGATCAGGCTAAAGCAGTAAATCAGGTGGTAACACTAAAGGAAGCGGCAAGGGACGGCGACGCATTTTGTGAAGTGTGCAGTCAGTAATACCCCAATAATCAGTAACCTAAAAAAAAATAGCCAATATGTTTACCATTTCGAACCAGCAGTTAAAAATTATGGGAGAAATGGTAGCGGAAAAAAATCTGAACGACCTTATTACAACCCTTAAAAAAAACTATCCGCAACATTATAATAAACATAGCCCGGAGAATTGGCCGGGATATGTAAGAAAGCAAATAACACAAGCCAGGGAATGGGATATTGAAACTTTTCCAAATCAATTCCTGCTTGTACTTGCCACACTTGAATATCCACAACACTTTGTCAACGAAATTCCTCCCTGGATGAAAGAAGAAATGGAATGGCCAGAACGGGATGAGGATGATAAAATGGTGATTCTTTTCAAAGAACTGATTAAGCGATCACCGGAAATTATAAACACCAACAGGGAATAAAGATGGGATTATTTGGCAGTTTATATAATTTGATGGGGGGAGGTACCGGGTATTGGTACGCTGCAGAGGATGCTGCATTAGATGACCCTGCCAACGATGCAGCCTTAACGGAAGCCGTAGCAAAAACATTGCAGGAAAATAAAAGCCATGCGCCCAAGGGGCAGGTGGAAAAAAAATGCACTTTAAGAAGTAAATCAACTGCGGGAAAAGCATCACAGAATAAACCCAACGATAAAAAATGTAACTTTTCAGCTCTTAAAATCACCAAAGAAGATAGAAAATATACTTTAATAGTAGATAAAGATACCCTTGCCAAAGAACGTAAGCTTGGTATAATCGCCGGCTTTCAAAACAACAAAGCAAAGGTTACCGCAGAATTGGTTGATTTTTTTGGACCGCACCAATGTGCCCATGTAAATAAAAAGACTTTCAACACAGGAAGTTTTACGCCCAAAAAATACCCCGGCAATACTGACCACAAGTTGATTGTAGGCCTTACCTCGGGTACAAAAATTAAAATTTTTCCATGGGGATACCAACCGTTAGTGATTCCTGTATCAGCTTCAAGGTGTTCACATCCATCAGAAAAAGCAACCATTGAAGTTTATCCTGACACAGAGGCTGAAGTAACCATTGCATATGATTGGGGTGAAAAAAAAACGGATACCTCTACCAATACAAATATTACAACAAACCGCTTGCCTGATCAGGCAAGCAAGCCCAATATGCGAAATGCCACCCAAACAGATACTACCATAACCAAAACAGAAAGAGAAGCGGGCTTATCTTTAGAAGGCGGAATAAAATATGATGGGAAAAATTATAAAATTGAGGTAGCTTTTAAAAACACGATAGAGACCGTAAAAAAAATAGAAAAGGTGGTTACTCAGGCAGTAAAAGCCATTAAAGCCATAAAGAAAGATTTGGCGGATGCCGCTATTGAAGATGTCTTTGAATCGCCGGTGGGATTTGGCATTAAATTACCCAAAGTAGCTTTTGGCATATCCGGAAAATGGCAGGAAGAAGAAGGGGAACCTGAAGTAACATATAAAGGAGGGATTAAAATAGCAGCTGACCCTTTTATTGGGCTTAAATTTGAATGGAACATTACAGACACGATCCTGCAAACTTTTCCGGCAGGCACTGGAGTTAAAAAAATATTAAAGGCCATGAAAACTTCCTTAATGGAATTGGTGGTAAGTGCCTCAGGTGAGATATCAGGTGAATTGGAATTGGAAATTGCAGGTTGGAAAATTGAAAATGTAAGTGGTAAAATTCAAGGAAAAATTCCAATTACTGCTGAACTTACAGCCATAAAATTTGAAAGAAACATATCTATTATTCATCTTTCTGCAGAATTAAAGGGCGGTATTGAGGGAGGTTTTTTTGGAGCAATCGAGTACAATCGGTCTGAAATGGAGATTGCAGGTAAAGCCGGTATGCTTAACCTTGTAATCTGGTACTCAATAATGATAATGCCCGGTTTAGCCGAGGAAGATACCGATGAAAATACAGCAGCAGAGGATCCGGTAGAAGGCGCCATTGATGTAGGCGAGCTTGGTGTGGATCCTTCTGCTAAATCAATATTATACGAATGGGAATTTGAAGAAGAAGGCATTGAGATTTTCACTTATAAATTCAAAGAGCAGTAGTCAATTATGCCGAAAGATCTTATCACCATACAAATTAAGGCCATAGCTATAAACTTTGAAATCCGCATCAATGATATTCCGTTATTTACCATGCGCAAAGGAAGACCTACCGTTACAGAACTACCCTGTAATCCATTCCTGTTTGACGGATCTAATGATATAGCTATAACTATTTGGCCTACCGCAGATAATGATGGATTTCCAGACCATGCAGAAGCATTATTTGAATTTTACCAACGTCCTATTGATGCTTTACGAACAGACAGGATATTAATAGGAAAAGTAAACTATCCGCCTACCTTAAGCAGCGAACGAACTAAAAAAGCTACCCTGAAAGAAAGTACAAAACTGAAAGTTGGTAATGAAATACTGAAACCCGTATGGGCAGAGGCTACGCCAATAGAATGGGATGAGGATGATATAAATGAAATAAGAAAGATATATAAGAAATATGAAGCCGCTCTGCTAAAGAAAAATCTGAATGAAATATTAAATCTGATTATGGATAAGGACAAGCAATATGCAAATGCCTTTTATATAACGCTTGCCTCCCAACAAGATGAACAGCAAATTTTCCATGAAGAAATATTTTCTGATAGTAATTTCAGGTTAATACCTTTGGAAAAACATATTATACGTCCGCAGGTTTGTGCCAATGGAAAACTGGTAACCCTCCTAAATCAGGACAACCGCTCACCCCTTCAGTTTTATAATAAATCAGACAAGATAACAAAATCATTTCCTATATATATTGGCAAAATAAACAATGAATTCAAGATACTTTTATAAAAGAAATTCGATGCGGAAAAAATAATGCAAATAAGTTAAACCAAAATAAATTATTCATGCGGTATTACCTTTTAGATGGTGCAAAATGTAACAATGCATTGGATGATACTTTAAATTGTGCGCCTAAATATTTATCGCTGTATAAGGGCAGGAGCGAAGAAAATTTATCATCAGTGGCACCCTATCTTCTTGAAA